>JBKHFK010000192.1:0-3874 GCA_046540295.1 Halanaerobium sp. | reverse complement strand
GTGGTGTGAGAGGACGGAAAATAAATTAATTATTTTCCTCCTACTCGATTTTTATCCAGGAGGGGGAGAGAGCAGTGAAAGAACAGGATTATAATTCACACTTTTTAGTACCATACTTATTAATTATTCCATCAATGATCGTTTTAATATTTTTTCTTTACTGGCCTACAATTCAGTCCTTTATTTTAAGTTTATACAAAACAGCTCCATTTGGTTCTCGAGTAATTTACAGCGGTTTAGAAAACTATCAAAGATTATTTACTGATCCAGCTTATTTAGACAGCCTGCAGCGTTCTGCAGTTTTTGTTTTAGTATCTATTTTTGGTGGTCTTATAATTTCTCTATTTTTAGCAATTTTTCTTAATAAAAAATTGAAGGGAATACATATTTACAGGACAATCTTTTTTATTCCCTATGCTATTTCACCGACAGTTGCCGGTTCACTCTGGGTATTTCTTTTAAATCCGGTTGCCGGACATGTAAATTTTATTTTAGATCTGTTATTTGGTTTTCAAATTCCCTGGCTGACAAATGGTTTTTTTGCCTTTATAGCAATAATAATAGCTACTATCTGGAAGAACATGGGTTTTAATATTATTTTCTTTCTGGCAGGACTGCAGTCAATACCGGAAAGTGTTTATGAATCTGCCAGAATTGACGGTGCAAATTCCTGGCAGATTTTTAGAAAAATAACAGTTCCCTTAATTTCTCCGACAACTTTTTATCTGATAATTATGAACATCCTTTTTACTGTTTTTCAGGCTTTTGGAATAATAGATATTATGACCCAGGGTGGTCCCGCAGGTGCAACAAACCTGGTTATCTACAAATTATACAGAGATATGTTTGTTAATTTTCGACCGGGACTGGCAGCAGCACAATCTGTAGTTTTACTTTTCCTGGTTTTAATTATTACCTTTTTTCACTTTAGATATGGCAGTAAAGGAGTTCACTATCAATAAAAATTATTTAAATTACCGGAGAGTAATTTATTAAAAATGATAATTACTAAAATTATTAGTAATAATTATGGGGAGATGCTTAACTATGTTTAAATCAAAAAGAAAAAGAGAATTAGCAGATAAAATATTCAGTCATATTTTGTTGATTATTTTAAGTTTTATAGTTATTATGCCGATATTATTTGCCATTAGTATTAGTTTACAGACACGGGGACAGGTTTTTACTTATCCACCTGCATTTTTTCCTGACCAATTTTATTTCGGTAATTACATCAGGGCCTGGAATATGGTGAATATGGGCAGGCTGTTAACCAATAGTTTAATTGCTTCTGTGATTGTGATGGTTGGTAAATTAACACTTGGTGTTTTAAGCGGCTATGCCTTTTCACATTTTGAATTTAAGGGAAAAAAGTTTTTGTTTTTTGCAATTTTATTTACTTTAATGCTGCCAATGCAGGTTCGGGTGGTTCCACTTTTTGATTTTGTCAGCAAACTGGGCTGGACCAACAGCTATACGGGGCTGGTAATGCCCTTTCTGGCCAGTGCGACCACAACCTTTTTGATGAGACAGCATTTTTTAACTATTCCTAAATCACTGATGGAATCAGCTCAGCTTGACGGCTGTGGACCAATGCGCTTTTTATTTCAGATTTTGATTCCTCTTTCCGGCCCCACACTTGCCGGACTGGCAACAGTTAATTTTTTAGTAATGTGGAATGCCTACCTCTGGCCGCTGATCATTTTAAATTCAGACAGGATGAAGGTTTCCCAGCAGGGAATCAGAATGCTTTTTGCAAGTGCGGCTGAAAGAGAATGGGGACTCATTATGGCCGGTACAATTATGGTTGTAATTCCAACCCTGATTGTCTTCCTGCTGGCCCAGAGATTTTTTGTTAAAGGTATTGCAACCCAGGGATTGAAAGAATAATTTGCAGCTCTATCCAAAAAATTATATCATAATAATAGAATTTAGATAATGATAGATAGAGGAAGTGATAGTAATGAAGACAAAGATTATTGGGCATCGTGGTGGTGCGGCCGGTTATCCAGAAAACACCCTGGCTTCCTTTAAAAAGGCAGTTGAACTGGGCGCTGATGGGGTAGAATTCGATGTACAGCTGACAAAAGATGGAGAAGTTGTAGTCATTCATGATGAACTGATTGACCGAACAATGAGTGGTAGTGGTCTGGTTAAAGATCATACTTTAAAGGAACTTCGTCAGCTTAGTGCCGGGGAATTTTTTAGCCCGGAATTTAAGGAAGAAAAAATACCAAGCTTAGCTGAGGTACTGGAAGTGGTTCGGGATTTAGAAGTAATCAATATTGAACTCAAAAATTTTCTGCCCTATCCGAAACTGGAGGAAAAAGTTTTAAAGCTGGTTGAACAGTTTGATATCACAGATCAGGTTATTATTTCTTCTTTTAACCACTACAGTCTGCAGAAAGTAAAAAAACTTGAGCCAGAAATTAAAACCGGCTGTCTTTTGATGTCAAAAATGATTAATGCTGCTGATTATGCTTTTAAAAGAGGTTTTGAAGCCCTGCACCTTCATTTTTTAACAGCAGATAAAAAAGTGATTGATAAGGCTCATTTTATGGGGCTTCAGCTTAATGTCTACACAGTTAATTTTCCGGAATCAGTTGCAGAACTGCTGGAAAAGGAAGTGGATATGATTATCACTGATGACCTTGAGATGGCTCTTCAAATTCGAGAGGAAAGGCTGAACAATTAGTTTTAGCAATTAGATTTAGTTAAATTTTGCTGCTTTGAAACAGCCGCTTTTTTTGTTATAATTAAGCTAGAAGAACAGGGATTTTATAAATTGCTGAACTGCTGTAGCGGACATTTAAAGAGAGGTGAGCAGTCATGCTGCGAAAACTCAAAAATCTCAAAGGTTTTACAATTCACGGCAGAAATGGTGACCTCGGAAAGGCCAAAGACTTTTATTTTGATCAGCATCGTTTTGTGATGAGATATCTTGTTGTCGACACAGGTAACTGGCTTAAACACAAAAAAACTTTAATCTCCACTGATTCATTTGAACAAATAAACTATAAAAATCAGGAAATAGTTGTTAATCTTACTGCTGAAGAACTGGAAGCAGGGCCGGACATCGAAAATAATAAGCCAGTTTCCAGAGTAATGGAAGAAAAGGTGGTTAAGCACTTTGACTGGCCAATTTACTGGGCAAGTCCCCATCCTACTGATGGCCCTGCTGTTGAAACCGGTAGTATAATGCGGGAAAAATTATTAAACTTTGATAACCTGACTGATGAGGAGAAACAGAAAAAAGAAATGGAAGTCGAATCCAATCTTCGCAGTTTTAATGAAATTCGCGGTTATCATATTCAGGCTCAGGATAAGGAGTTTGGACATTTAGAAGATTTATTTGTTGATGAAGAGAACTGGGTAATTCGTTATCTGCTGATAGACACCAGAAATATTCTGCCGGGAAAAGATGTATTGATCGCTCCCGAATGGCTGGAGAATATCAGCTGGAATAAAGAAAAGTTATATGTCAGTAAAACTAAGGAAGAAATCAAAAATGCTCCAGAATATAAAGAGGAAAAGTCAGATTATTTAGTTGACCGCGATTATGAAGAGGATCTCTATGATCATTATAATGAAACCAAATACTGGCGGCGCTAAATAATAATTTAAGTCAGTGCTTTTCTGAGAAGTAAATTTATTCTAATGAATCAGGCGATGGAAGCTAGTAAGAGAAGGGTGGTGTAATAATTGGAGCAGGATTTTTTGGACAGTATGCGAATGATTATAAAAGAAGAAGTTGCCCTTCTGGAAAATAAAATAGATAAAAACACGGAGTCGATTTCCAATTTGATAAGGAAGGTAGACCAAAATACAGAGTCAATATTATCACTGGGTAGCAAAGTAGAACAAAATACAGAGT
>JBKHFK010000191.1:0-3882 GCA_046540295.1 Halanaerobium sp. | reverse complement strand
ACCTCACCATAAACCAGTAATTTTTCTATAATCTGATTAACCTTTTCTATCTCCACAATTCAACCTCCTGTCAGTAATGACTGCAAAAATCAAATTTAGTGTATTTTTTAAATTAGTAGAGAGTATCTTAAAATTCTTAGTATTATTGTATTTGATTTCAGTTAAAAAATCCAGTTATCTACAAAAATTATCTGAAAAACCTGTCTAAAGTTGTACAACTTTCTCTTCTGCAGCCGAGCGGCGCATGGCATCCATAACCTCCAGATTGGCATATGTTTCTTCTTCTACTTTAAGCGGCACCTCTGTATCATAGAGCAGAGCTCTGGCAAAAGCTGCAACCTCAAGCTGGTACTGAGGACCTGTCTCCACCGGAATTCTTTCTACTTCTCCATCCTTATCCAGCAGAAAATAATTGTCTTCCAGCCAGGAGAAAAAGCCCGGAACTCTAATTACTCCCTCTGTTCCCACAACTTCTAAATCCTGCTCATTGTAGGAATTTAGACTGTAATAGAGGCTGGCAAAGGCACCTCCTTCAAAATAAAGAGTGGCACTGCCGCTTAAGTCAACCCCATCTGCTCTTTCTTTTTGAAAAAAGTTGGCCACTTTTGTCGGCATTGTCCCCATCAGATAGCGGGAAATATTAACTGTATAACAGCCAATATCATTTAGAGCTCCTCCATCGAGATCCGGATTGAGCCGAATATCACCAGTTCGATCGCTGATATCAAAGGCAAAATTACTTTTGATTTCTTTGATTTCACCAATCACTCCCTCAGCAACCATTTCTTTAAGTTTAATTACAAAGGGCTGAAAGCGGTACATAAAGGCTTCCATCAGCTTAACTCCATTTTTCTCAGCTGCGGCAAACATCTCTTCCGCCTCTTTTTTACTTTTTCCGGAAAGTGGTTTTTCACATAAAATATGTTTAGCTGCCTCGGCTGCCTTAATTGTCCACTCTTTATGCAGCCCATTGGGCAGTGGAATATAGACAGCATCTAACTCCTCATCTTTTAGCAGTTTATCATAGTCATCATAAAAAACTGCTGCCCCAAATTCTTCGGCAAAATCTGCTGCCTTTTCCTCACTGCGGCTGGCCACTGCATATAATTCTGAATTGTCAGCTCCCAGAATTCCTGGTATTACAGCTTTCCGGGCAATATTAGCACAACCTAAGACTCCCCATTTTATTTTTTTCATCTTTATAATCACCTCTCCGATTTTTTTAAAAATTATACTTCTTTCAACTTTTAAAAATCCTTCAAAGATATTAGTCACTTTTAAGTCCATAACTTTACTGCAGCCGGGCTGCTGGCTGCTCTCTAAATTATTTCTCGAAAAAGAAGCCAATCCCTTTCTTTAAGTCAGAATTTGAATCAGAAAAGATAAAACTCAGCCCGCCCAAGACTGAGTATATCCTTTTGCTATTAGGCTTTTGCAGTCTTTTAAAATTGAATTTCTGCTGACTGAACTTTTTAGCTAATTAAAATTAACCCTTGACTGAACCGGCAAGCATCCCCTTAATAAAGTAGCGGCCGAAAATTATATAGACTAAAAGTGTTGGCAGAGCGGTAATAATTGCTCCACTCATCTGCACATTCCACTCTACAACCTGACTTCCGGCCAGGTTGACCAGGGCCACAGTTATCGGCTGACTTTGGGTACTGGTTAAAGTTACAGCAAAGAGGAATTCGTTCCAGATGTTTGTAAACTGCCAGATAAAGACAACTACAAATGATGGTATAGAAATCGGTAAAAAGATGTGGCGGTATATACTGAAAATATTTGCTCCATCGACTTTAGCAGCCTCTGTCAGAGCATCAGGAACATCCTTATAATAATTTCTAAACATTAAGGTTGTGATCGGCAGCCCATAAACAACATGGACTAAAATTAAGCCCGGAATCGAACCGTAAAGTCCTATTGACTGCATAAACTGAACCAGCGGAAAAAGTACACTCTGATAGGGAATAAACATTCCAAATAAAATCAGGGCAAAAAGTGTGTCAGAACCCTTAAACTTCCAGTGAGAAAGCACATAGCCATTAAGTGAACCCATAATTGCTGAAAGCAGAGTTGCCGGTATTACCAGATAAAAACTGTTAAGTATATTTGGAGCCAGCCGGGCAAAGGCTGTTTTAAAACCTGAAATTGAAATAGATTCAGGCAGCTCCCACATTGTATTAATTGAAACTTCAGCAAAACTTTTTAAACTGGTAGATAAAAGCACATACATTGGAACCAGAAAAAATATAGCAAAGGCAAATAAAATAAGATATCTTATTATCTTTTCCTGTGTGGTCATTTTTTCATTCATTGGCTAATCCTCCTTAAAGCTGTGGACCAGATACGGAATAATCAGCAGTCCAACCATCATTAAGAGAACAATCGCAATTGCTGAACCAGTTGAATAGCGATTGGATCTAAAGGTTGCCTCAAACATGTAAACTGCAGGAATATCTGTAACATTATTCGGTCCACTACCTGTCATTGCATAGATTAAAGCAAAGGCTTTAAGTGAAACATGAGCCAGTACTATAATCGCCGATAGAGTAATTGGCTTTTGAATTGGAAAAAGTATTTTAGTAAAAATCTGCCATTTGCTGGCACCATCAATCCGGGCTGCTTCGATCAACTGCTGGTCGATACCGCGCAGGCCGGCCAGCCACATGGCCATTGTATAGCCAGAATACTGCCAGATTGCAGCCACAATTACTGCAATTAGTGCCAGATTAAAACCTAAAACACTAAATGTACTTGTAAACCAGCGCCACTGCAGGCTCTGCAGACCAAGCTGTTCCAGAAGCAGATTGACCCCGCGGGGACTATTTGGCAGACGACCCGGTGCAAAGATCCAGCGCCAGACTGTACCTGTTACAACAAAGGAGATTGCCATTGGAAATAAATAAAGATTTTGAAAAAAGTAGCCTCCCTTAGGCTCATTATTTAAAATTAATGATAATAAAATTCCAATCACCAGACAGCCCAGAATAAAAAAGAGGGTAAAATACAGCGTGTTCCAGAGATCTGTCTGAAATCTTGAAGTAGAAAAAAGATCAATATAATTTTCCAGACCAACATAATCCTTAGCTTTACGCATAAAATTGCCGAAGGTATCCCAGTCAAGTAATGAAATCTGGACACTGCGGGCAATAAAACCATAAACAAAAACTGCCAGGGTAATAATTGACGGTGATAAAATTGCAAGTGAAGTAAGCGATTCTTTATGTTTTCTTTTCATAGCTATCACTCCATAAAATAAATCTTCCCCTCCTGAACCTTTACAGGAGGGGAGGTATTTGCATAACTTACTAAAACTATTTACTGGATCAACTTTCAATTTCAACTATAATATCTGTAATTTAATCCTGAATTCTACTGAACATATTCTTCATGATTGTCCTGGAAGTTTTCAAATGCTGCATCTACATCACCGGATGAGATAAATTCGTTAATTGTATCATTCATGGCGGTAATAAAACCTTCTGGAGCTGCAGAACCATGAACAATTGAAGGTGATAGAGTATCATTTGCAAAATCATCCATAGTATCTGTTAGATAGGCATCATATTTACTTTCATCTGCATCCAAACGAGCAGGAATTGAACCTTTAATTGGATTAAAGGTATCCTGGCCTTCTTTAGAAGCTAGAGTTCTCAGCCATCTAATAGCATTTTCCCTGTTTGGTGCACCTTCTGGCAGACCAAAGGTATCGGTAACAACTATAAAGGTTCCCTCGGTTTCAGGAACAGGCATCCAGCCGAATTCTTCGTCAGGTGTCCAGCCTAACTGCTTTAAGTAACCTTCTGCCCAGTCACCCATAATATTAAAGGCAGCGTCACCTTCCTGCATCATCTGAGTTGCATCCTGCCAGGTAAGAGCAGA
>JBKHFK010000190.1:0-3902 GCA_046540295.1 Halanaerobium sp. | reverse complement strand
TTGGAGATTATAAAACTTCTGCTGCAGAAAAGATTCTGTGTTAGAGCCCTGGCAAAAAGACTTGAAATTTCTGAATCGGCTGTTTCACAGCAGCTTAAAATTTTAAGAGAAGCGGGCCTTGTGTTTGGAGAAAAGGAAGGATACTTTGTTCATTACTCTGTCCAAAAAGAGCGTCTGCAGGAAGCAGCTCAGTATTTAAATCAGCTGAGTCAGAAAAAACCGCTGTCAAAATGCAAAAATGAGAACAATTAATCCAAAAAAATAGGGGATTTTTTATTCTAAAAAAAGGAAAACTTAAACAGTTAAAGAATTATATAAATATCTACTGCTGCCATTTATAATCAAAAGTTGAATAGTTAATTTGCTTAATTCCTTGCTCTGCTTAATAGCAAAAATTAATTTAGAGGTGAGAACTATGAACTTTCAGTTAGCCGGAATTGATCTGGAACTGATTCAGGGAGATATAGCAGCTCAAAAAGATATTGAAGCTGTGGTCAATGCAGCAAATGCAGAACTCAAAATCGGAGGTGGAGTTGCCGGTGCTATTCACCGGGCAGCCGGGCCTGAACTGGAAAAAGCATGCAGACCGCTGGCTCCAATCAAAGTCGGAGAAGCTGTGATCACCAAAGCCTTTAAACTGCCCAATCAGTATGTAATCCATACTCTGGGTCCTGTTTATGGGCGTGATAAACCAGAAGCTGCTCTTTTGCAAAAATGCTATCAAAACTCTCTCAAACTGGCAGAAGAAAATAGAATTAAAAGTATTGCTTTCCCGGCGATTTCAACCGGAGCCTTTGGCTATCCAATTAAAGATGCAGCTGATATCAGCCTTCAGACTGTAAAAGAAACAGCAGCTGCTTTAGAGAATATTAAAATCATTAGATTTGTACTCTACAGTAAAAATGACCTGAATGTATATCAAAATCAGGCCAAAAAAATTTTAAAAAAATAAAAAAGCTTAACAACATTGAAGGAGGAATTTATGCTAGACATCAATATACCAGGATGCAAAAAATTAAAGGTAGAAAAGATTGTCTTTGATCTCAATGGTACCATTGCCTGTGATGGAAAATTGATTGCTGGGGTAAAAAAAGCAGTCAATAAGCTGGCTGAGGATTTTGAAATTTATGTTTTAACAGCAGATACTCTGGGTAATGCCGAAGAATTATTATCAGATCTAAAGGTAGAAGTGGTAATTATTGACAGCAAAGATGGCAGCAAATTTAAGGCTGATTTTGTAGAAAAACTGGGCAGAAAAAGAGTAATTGCTGTGGGTAATGGCAATAATGATACTCAGATGTTGAAGAATGCTGAACTTGGTATAGCGGTAATCGGCCCGGAAGGAACTGCCAGAAGTGCACTTATGGGAGCAGAGCTGATCAGTAGAGATATTAATGATGTATTTGCGATAATTTCCAATCCGGAGCGAATCAGGGCGACCTTAAGAAAATAATTTAAGTTTAATTAAAAGCCAAATTAAAGGAGGTGCGGGGTGTCAAAATTAATTGATTTGAGCTATGAGATTTATAATGGAATGCCTGTTTATCCCGGGGATATTAATGTTGAACTGATCAATGATAAAAAAATTGTTCGCAATGGTTACTCCAATCATAACTTAAAAATTGGAATGCATACCGGCACTCATCTTGATTTACCTGCTCATATGCTGGAAGATGTCCGCAATGCTGCTGATATTAATCTTAATTCTATTTCAGGCCGGGCAAAATTAGTTTTTGCTGCCGGAAAAAAGATCATAAACCTAGAGCCGGAATTTCAAAGGTTGATTGAAAAAAATGATATAGTGCTGATTTATACTGGACTGGCAAAAGAATATGGCAATCAAAAATATTATAAAGAACATCCTGTTATTGCGGAAGAACTTGCCGATTTTTTAATCAAAAAGGAAATTAAATTACTGGGTTTTGATCTACCTTCACCGGACTACAGTCCTTTTAAAATTCACCAAAAATTATTTGAAAACGATATTTTTATTTTAGAAAATCTCTGCAATCTGGAAAAACTGCTGGGTCTGGATTCATTTAAACTTTTTGTTTTTCCACTTAAAGTCAGAGCTGAAGCAGCCCCCTGCCGGGTGGCAGCTGAAATTTAAATTTGACAGCCACTTTAGTTTCTGCTAAACTTTAAAGCGTAGTTTTAAAAATTTAAATAAATGGATTATATGACTGGCGGATAAATATGGAGCTAACCATAGGGGAATATAATCTTTAGTAAATCGCCCGCCTGGATATTGAGTTAATTCTTTATCCGGGGGGGCGATTTTTTTGTCTGGCTTTAGATTTAAGCCTTAAAGCAAGTAAATGTAATCTAATTTACAATCTTAGCTCAAAATTTAAACTTAGCAGAAAACTCAAGTATTGACAATGGAAATCATTACTGTTAATATTAGATTGAAATTCAGCTTAAAAGATTAAATATAATTTAAATTAAAACTAAATAATAGAATCAAATTTTCAAAAAGAAAATAATTAATCTTTTAAGCAGCCAATAAGATTATAAGACTATAAAGGAGGATTTTTAATGGAATTTGATACTTTAGAACTAAAGGGTCAGAGATGGGAAGAAGAGATTGATGTCAGGGATTTTGTTCAGCAGAATTATACTCCCTATACTGGTGGAGCTGATTTTTTAAAGGGACCAACCAGAAGAACAGAAGATCTCTGGCGGCAGAGTTCAGAACTATTGAAAAAAGAAAGAGAAAATGATGGTGTGCTGGCCATTGATACAGAAACAGTTGCAGATATCAACGCCTATGATGCCGGTTATATAGACCGGGAGCAGGAAATAATTGTTGGACTGCAGACTGACCAGCCTTTAAAGAGAACTTTAAATACCTATGGTGGGATCAGAATGGCCCGTCAGGCAGCAGAAGCCTACGGCGAAAAAGTAGATCCCGAAATAGATGAGATATTCACCAAATACAGAAAAACGCATAATGATGGAGTTTATGATGCCTATACTCCAGAAATCAGAGAAATTAGACGCTCTGGTGTAATTACCGGTCTTCCTGATGCCTACGGCCGCGGCAGAATTATTGGTGATTACAGACGGGTAGCCCTTTATGGAGTCGACAGATTAATTGAGGCCAAAAGAGAAGATAAGGCCAACCTAAAGAGCCCAATGACAGAAGAAACAATCCGCCTCAGAGAAGAGGTCAGTGATCAGATTAAAGCCCTTAAAAAACTAAAAGGACTTGGTGAAACCTACGGCTGTGATCTCTCTCGTCCGGCTGAAAATGCTAAAGAGGCAGTCCAGTGGACCTATCTGGCCTATCTGGCTGCAATTCAGGAAAATAACGGGGCAGCGATGTCCTTTGGCCGGGTAGCAGAATTCTTCGATATCTATTTTGAAAGAGATATGGAGTCCGGAAAGCTGACCGAAAAAGAGGCTCAGGAGATTATCGATGATTTTGTAATCAAGTTGAGGCTGGCCCGTCAGCTGAGAACTCCAGCCTATAATGAGCTTTTCAGTGGAGATCCACTCTGGGTCACAATTGTCTTAGGTGGAATCGGAATTGATACCAGACCACTGGTAACTAAGACCAGCTACCGTATTTTAAATACACTCTACAACCTGGGGCCGGCACCAGAGCCAAATCTGACTATTCTCTGGTCGGAAAAACTACCGGAGAGCTTCAAAAACTACTGCACAAAAGTTTCCAAAGACACAAGTTCACTGCAGTATGAAAATGATGATCTGATGCGCCTTAACTTTTCCGATGATTACGGAATCGCCTGCTGTGTATCAGCAATGACACCGGGTAAGGATATTCAGTACTTTGGTGCCCGCTGCAACCTGCCGAAAACCCTGCTCTATTCTCTAAATGGTGGTAAGGATGAGAAAACAGGTGCTCAGGTGGGACCGGAGTTTAAACCCTATGAGGG
>JBKHFK010000189.1:0-3903 GCA_046540295.1 Halanaerobium sp. | reverse complement strand
GCAACCTATTTTTTGTGCTTTTTTATTTAAAATTTATTGAGCCTCTGCTTATTTCGAAGAAAATAAGACAGAGGTTGTTTTTCATTCTTTTTTTCTTCAGTTTTTTCTTTGTTGCTAATTACTGGTATAATCAATATTTTGGTAACTTTTTGAGTATCAGTGATATCTTTTCCGGTGAGGGTACCGGCGATTTTTCGATGTATCAGGTATTATTTACCCAAATTTTCAGGTTTAGAGATCTGATCATTATTTTAGATCTGGCACTTCTGGGACTGGGCGGTTTTAATTCTCTTCCGGACCTTAAATTAACTTATGACTGGGGTTTCTGGAGATCAGCTCTTTCGCCACTGCCGATCAAAAAAACAACTGCTTTTGCTCTGATTATTTTACTTTTATTAGTACAGGTTGTGGCCGGCAGTTATCTTATGGGAGGAGAAAGTCCAACTGAACTCTATCAGTCAGGCAGTTCTTATCTGGCTTCTGTTTATGGAATTCTACCTTTATATTCTATAGAAACCTACAGTTATTTTACCAGAGAGGAAGAAAAGCCGCGACCGGAATTAAAAAATATTCCCTATTATAGTAAGCAGAATCAGTTAAGTGATATTGAATCTCTGCCGGAGAAGACAAATGTCATTTTAATTCAGGTTGAATCACTTGATGCTAAAATTATTGATTACCGTCAGCAGGGAAAAGAGGTAACTCCATTTTTAAATGATCTAAAGGAAGAAAGTCTGTATTTTGATAACTTTTATGCTCAAAAGGTTAATGGAAGTTTTGATGCTGATTTATCGACACTTACTTCACTCTATCCGGTAAACCGCAGTTATGTATTTAGAGATATTGATTTAGGTGCTTTTCAGTCTCTGCCGTCTTTATTAAAAGAAAAAGGATATCAGACTCTTGCTTTTCATAATAATGACCGAAACTTTTTTAATCGGGCAGAGGCATATCCGGATCTGGGTTTTGAACATTTTTACAGCCAGCGTAATTTTAATGAAGAGATTTATCCAGTTTCAGAGCAGAGGGGCCTGGGAGTTAATGACTATGATTTCTTTGATTCGGCTGCCGGGATGATTGAGGAGGCTGCCGAAAAAGATGAGCCTTTTTTTGCTTATTTAATTTCTCTAACCAGTCATACTCCCTTTAATTATTATCCAGAAGAGGCTGTAGAAGATTTTGCAGAAGTGAATAATAATCTGGTGCATAATTATTTTAAATCAAGTAATTTTTTAGATAAATCTCTGGAAAATTTTATTTCCAGACTGGAAGCTGCTGGTGTTATGGAAAACAGCTTACTGGTTATTTATTCTGATCATGAATCTGAGATTAAAACAATGGAATATGAGTCAGGTAGAGATTTTACTCTCTGGCGCAATGTAAATGTACCACATCATATACCGTTATTTATCAAACACCCAGAAGTTGAAGCTAGTATTTCCGAACGTGAGGGTACAACAACCGATATTACCCCTACAGTTCTTGATTTAATGGGCTTTGAAGAACTGCCCGAGCAATTTGTGGGCAGCTCCTTATTTCTGGATCAGGATGATCCTATTCTCTTTTTACATGAAACCCCACATATTTTAAAAGATGGGCAGCTTTATATTAAAGAAATGGATGAGTTAATTAAAGTGGGCCATCTTATAGATCAGAAAAAGGAGCTTCTATTTACTGACCAAAAAATTGAGGAATTAAATGAAATAATCAATTATATGCGCAGTATTTTTATGATTAATCAGGGGGAAATCTTCAGGGAGGTGGAATAATTAAATATTTTGTTATTATTACTATTATAATTTTAGTTTTAGCATTTGTCTATTTTGAATTTTATTATTTAATTCGACCTTCAAAACTGGGTAGGGTAATTATGGATAAATATAATTTTGATTATCCAGTACTTGTGGCTCACAGAGGTGCTTCTTTTGATGCGCCTGAATCCACTCTTCCTGCGATTAAGTCTGCACTGGAAAGCGGTATAGATTATATTGAGCTTGATGTACAGCAAACTAAAGATGGAGAACTGGTTATTTTCCACGATACAAATCTGCTGCGGCTGACTAATGCAAGTGAAGTTTATCCGGATAGGGAAAATTATGAATTGAAAAATTTTACTCTGGAAGAACTTAAAAAATTAAATTATGGTTCCTGGTTTAATCTCAGGTATCCTGCTCGTGCTAAGGATTCTTACAGCGAACTGTCGATTATGACCTTAGAAGAAGTACTCGAATTTGTTGATCCAGTTGATACTGGGGTTGGTCTGGCACTTGAACTTAAAAGTCCTTATTTATATGAAGGAATTGAAGAAGAAATTGCAGATCAGCTGTCAGAAAAAGAAGTTTTTGAGAAAGAGGATGAAGAACCACGAATACTTTTTCTTTCATTTTCACCGGCGAGTTTAAAAAGACTTTCTGAACTGCGACCTGAATCCCCACGGATTTTATTGACCAGAAGAAATTTTGTTTCACCAAGACGCTGGCGGGGCTGGCTTAATATAACCGAAGAGGTTGCTGATGGAATTGGACCCAAGGGGCATGTCAGTTTTCCCTGGTATATTGGAGCTGCTCATAAGAGAGGCCTGTTTGTTTTTCCCTATGTGATTAACCGTTCCTGGGAGTTGAAAATATTTTCCTGGTTTAGTGCTGATGGCTATGTTACTGATCGGCCGGAAATGCTGGCCAATTTTTATAACAGGGTTCAGGAATTTGGAGAAAGTGTCGGTGAACTGGGAGAGAATGTACTCGAAAATGAAGAGGAAGAGGAAAATGAAGAGGAAGAAGAAAATTCGCAGGAATCTGAACAGCAAAAAAATGATAATTAATTTCTATATTTAATGGAATTATCTAAAAAGATTGTGGTATAATTTAAGTGTTAGATATTTATAAACTAAAAATATTATTAAAGTAGATAGTTAGCTTTAAAAATTAGCAGTTTTGGATAAGCCTTAGTTTGAATGATCATTTTAGAATTATTCAAAAATCAGGAGGGTTAATTTATGCAGAATTTTACTTTTCAGAACACAACTAAGATTGTTTTTGGCCAGGGCACAGAAAAAGAGGTTGGAGAACATACAGCTAAATATGGTTCTAAGGTACTCCTGCATTATGGTGGGGGCAGCATAAAAAAATATGGAACCTATGATCGGGTGGTTGAATCCCTGGAAAAAGCAGGAGTTGATTATGTGGAACTGGGTGGAGTTGAACCCAATCCAAAGCTTTCTCTGGTTAAAGAAGGGATTGAACTGGCTCATAAAGAAAATGTAGATTTTATCCTGGCTGTTGGTGGAGGCAGTGTTATTGATTCTGCCAAAGCAATTGCTGTCGGCTATTTTTATGATGGTGATGTCTGGGATTTCTTTACTCGTGAGGCGGAAATTACTGAAGCACTGCCGATTGGTGTTGTTTTAACTATTCCTGCTGCCGGAAGTGAATCAAGCGATAGTGCCGTGGTGACTAAGATGGAGGGCATGTATAAGCGCGATATTGGCTCTGAGTTAATCAGACCAAAATTTGCAATTATGAACCCTGAAATTACCTTTACTCTACCCAACTATCAGACAGCCTGTGGAGCAGTAGATATTATGGCTCACATTATGGAGAGATACTTTACCAATACCGAAAATGTTGAACTTACAGATAGATTATCCGAATCGGCTTTAAAAACAATTATCAAAAATGTGCCAATTGTGCTCGAAAATAATGAAGATTATGCAGCCCGAGCTGAGGTTATGTGGACCGGAACAATTGCCCATAATAACCTGCTGGGTACCGGTAGAGAAGAAGACTGGTCCTCACATGGAATTGAACACGAATTGAGTGGAATTTATGATGTTGCTCATGGAGCCGGTCTGGCAGTTGTTTTCCCCGCCTGGATGAATTATGTTTATCAGCATGATTTAGAGCG
>JBKHFK010000188.1:0-3921 GCA_046540295.1 Halanaerobium sp. | reverse complement strand
GGGCAGAGAAGTTTTAAGTGAGATCAGCCATTTATTAATAGAAAACGAGGATTTTACAGCTGCCATTAACAGTGGAAGTCGAGAAGATATTTATTATGGATTAGCTGAACATTTTGATTATTTTTTACAGGAAAAAAGTACGTTTCAATATCACAAGGAGGAAAATTAAATGCAGAAAAGTAGTTTTCAAAGTAATGTTCAAAATTTTGGTCGTTTTTTAAGTGGAATGGTGATGCCCAATATCGGTGCTTTTATTGCCTGGGGATTAATTACAGCCTTTTTTATTCCAGAAGGCTGGCTGCCAAATGAAGGTCTGGCCAGTCTGGTTGGTCCAATGATCACCTATATGCTGCCCCTTTTAATAGCTTTTTCCGGTGGTAAACTTGTTGCCGGAATAAGAGGTGGAGTTGTTGGTGTGGTAGCAACAATGGGAGTTATTGTTGGTTCTGAGATTCCAATGTTTATTGGTGCCATGGTTATGGGACCCTTTGGTGGCTGGGCCATCAAAAAGGTAGATCAGGTATTTGAAGGCAGGGTTAAATCAGGTTTTGAGATGCTGGTTAACAACTTTTCAGCCGGGATAATTGGTGGACTGCTGGCAATTTTGGCTTTCCAATTTATTGGACCTGTAGTTAGTGGTCTAAATGAAGCATTAAGAATTGGTGTTGATGCTTTTGTCAGCCGCGGTTTATTACCTCTGGCCTCGATTTTCATTGAGCCGGCTAAAATCCTATTTTTAAATAATGCCATCAACCACGGAGTTTTAAGTCCTTTAGGAATTCAGCAGGCAGAGGAAGTTGGAAAATCAATCTTCTTTATGCTGGAAACAAATCCCGGACCCGGTTTAGGAATTCTTTTAGCCTACTGGGTTTTTGCCAAAGGAATGGTCAAACAGTCTGCTCCCGGTGCAGTAATCATTCACTTTTTAGGTGGAATTCACGAAATATATTTCCCCTATGTTTTAATGAAGCCCTCACTGTTATTAGCAGTGATCACAGGTGGAGCCAGTGGAGTTTTTACCTTCAGTATTCTTAATACAGGTTTAGTTGCAGTTCCTTCTCCCGGCAGTATTTTTGCTTATCTGGCAATGACTCCCCGCGGAAACTATCTGGGAGTATTAGCTGGGATCTTAGTTTCAACAGCTGTTTCGTTTGCAGTTGCCTCTTTTTTAATTAAGCGCTCGGTTGCCAGAGGAGATACAATGGAATTTGAGGCTGCCCAGTCTAAAGTTCGTGAGCAGAAGGGCAGTGACCTGCACATGGATAAGGTAAATAAAAAGATAAGTGCCTCTGAAGTTAATAAAATCGTTTTTGCCTGTGATGCAGGAATGGGATCAAGTGCTATGGGAGCCGGTAAACTGCGCAAAAAAATTAAGGCAGCCGGTCTGGAAATTACAGTTGTCAATACGGCAATTGATGAAATTCCTGAGGATGCAGAGATTGTAATTACCCATCAGAATTTAACTGAGCGGGCAAAGCGGAAAGCACCTCAGGCAGAACACATCTCAATCCAGGATTTTCTGCAGACTCCAGCCTATGATCAGCTGGTAGAAAGACTTAAGGCCGGAGAAGATGATCAAAAAAAGCAGAGTAAGGCAGTAGAAAAAGAAAAAGCTGAGTCTGCTTCTCCTGCCAACAGAGAAATTTTAAAGAAAAAAAATATTAAGCTGGGCCTGGACAGTGTCAAAAAAACAGAAGCAATTAAAATGGCCGGCCAGCTGCTTGTAGATAGTGGATATGTTGAGCAGGATTATGTTGAAGCGATGCTCGATCGGGAGGAGGAGATGTCTACCTATATCGGTCAGGGAGTGGCAATTCCCCATGGAGTCGGCAGTGCCAAAAAGAAAATTAAAAAGACCGGAATTTCTATCCTGCAGTTTCCCGAGGGAGTAGAATTTGGTGAAGACACAGCCTATCTGGTAATTGCAATTGCCGGAGTGGGTAATGAACACCTTAAAGTCCTGGCCAATCTTTCTGAACTGATAGAAGAAGACAGCACCGCCAAAAAATTAAGAAACACAGATGACCTCGACTATATTTACGAGAAATTCACTCTCTAAATTGGAGAATAATTAATTATTAAGTTAAAACAAATAATAAATCTTCCCTGTTCAATTAAGCCCTAACTGCTGACTGAGCAGGGGAGTAAAATTTAAAATAAGTTAATAAGGATTGATAATAATGATCAAAACACTGACCTTAAATCCAGCCTTAGATAAAACAATAATTGTGGAAAGTTTTAGGCTCAATCAGCTCAACCGGATCAAAAAAGTGCACAAAGATGCTGGTGGAAAAGGAATCAATGTTTCCAAAATGCTTAAAAATATGGGAGAATCGAGCACAGCAGCCGGTTTTTTAGGTGGGGCCGCCGGAGACTATATAAAAAAGGAATTAGAAAAACTTGAGATTGAAACAGAATTTGTTAAAACTGCAGAAGAAACAAGAACAAATACCAAAATGGTAGATCCAGTTAATAACACCTTTACTGATTTAAATGAATCAGGAGCCCACATTTCTGCCGCAAATATTGAAGAATTAAAGAGAAGTCTTTTTGCTGACTTAAAAAAGGGTGATATCCTGGTTCTGGCAGGAAGTGTACCGACAGGAGTTGCTGATGATATTTACTTTCAGCTGATCAGCTCAGCAAAAGAAAGTGGAGTTAAAACAATTCTGGATGCTGACGGCCCTCTATTTCGCGAGGGAATTAAGGCTGCTCCAACTCTAATCAAACCCAATGAGCATGAACTTTCTCTGCACTTTAAGCAGGAATTTAGAGATTTAAAAACAATGATCAGAAAGGCCGCAGGTCTCCTGGATACTGGAATTGAGATGATTATGCTCTCTTTGGGTAAAGAAGGGGCGGTATTTATCACTGCAGCAGAAAAGTATAAAATTGAGCCCTTAAAACTGAATGTTAAAAGCACAGTTGGAGCCGGAGATGCAATGGTAGCCGGTCTGGCCTATGCTTTAGAAAATGAGCTTAATTTAAAAGAGATGCTTAAAACTGCAGCCGCAGCCAGCAGTGCAACTTTGATTAAAGATGGAACAGAAATGGGCAGCTTAAAAGATCTGCAGAAGTTTAAAAAAGAAATAAAGCTTAAAAAAATCTAGACTGGATTTCAAGCTAAAAATTTAATTTTTTTGAATTACTAAGTTAATTTAAATACAATGTAATTAATGTTAAAAATACTCTAGAGGATCTGAATCTAAACTAATTTAAAAATTAAAAAAGGGTGATTAAATAATGAAAACTAGAGCAGTCCGTATTTATGGTGAAAATGACCTCAGAATGGAAGAATTTGAACTACCTGAAATTAAAGACGACGAAATTTTGGCCCGTATTGTATCAAACAGTATCTGTATGTCAACTTACAAGGCAGTAATTCAGGGGGGACGCCACAAAAGAGTGCCCGATGATGTTGCCGAGAATCCAACAATTACCGGCCACGAATTTGCAGGAGAGATTATCAAGGTGGGTAAAAAATGGCAGGATCAGTTTGAGCCGGGCGAAAAATTTGCAGTTCAGCCGGCATTAAACTATAAGGGAAGTCCCTATGCTCCCGGTTATTCCTACCAGTATTTTGGTGGGAATACAGAATATACAATTATTCCCCAGGAAGTTATGGAATTAGGATATCTTTTAAAATATGAGGGGGATGGATTTTACGAGGCCTCACTTTCCGAGCCGATGTCCTGTATTGTCGGCGGCTACCATGCAGTTTACCACACAGAAAGCAACAACTATATTCATAAAATGGGTATTGTTGAAGGGGGAAAGGTTGCACTTTTAGGAGCAGCCGGACCAATGGGTTTAGGAGCAATCGATTATGCCCTCCATGCAGACCGCAAACCTTCGGTAGTTGTAGTAACTGATATCAATCAGGACCGCCTGGACAGAGCCGCTTCCTTATTTACTCAGGAG
>JBKHFK010000187.1:0-3972 GCA_046540295.1 Halanaerobium sp. | reverse complement strand
CAACTCCCCAGGGCAGAATAGAACAGCCGAGAGTGGAAGCAGTTTCCAGTGAGCGGGAAAGCACACTGTTTTTAATCCTCATTTCCTGATAGGCAGGAGCCAGAGTTCGGCCCGGAATTACAATTGAAACAAACATTTCTCCGGTTGCTAAAAGCATAATATAGGCCGAACTTAAGGAGATTAAAATTAAATCACGCGGTTTTTTAACAAATTTGAGCATCGAATCTAAAATCACTTCTAAAATTCTTGCCTTTTCCAGAATTCCACCCATGGCAGTTCCGACCATAATAATGGCCACCGTATTCATCATATTGTTAATTCCACCCTGAGTTAAAAGTCCATCTAAAAGCTCCATTCCTGTATCTGCCTGATAGCCATTGGCAGCTGCATTTAAAATTTCAGCAAAAGTAGCTCCCTGAGTCAGGACGGCAAAAACTGAGGCAGTGATAAAACTGATCGAAAGTGAGGCAATTGCCGGTACTTTAAATAAAGAGAGTAAAAGCATCAGTGCCGGTGGAATCAGGGTCCAGAGTGAGATGTTAAAATTCTGACTCAGACTGTTTAAAATCTGATTGACATTGGCCAGGTCAGCCCCACTTTCTAAATAGAAAAAGCCGATAATCGAGTAAAGGATAAGACTGATCAGAGCAGCCGGACCTGAAATATATAACATTGATTTAATATGTTCAAAAAGATCGGTGCTGCTCATGGCAGCAGTTAAATTGGTCGAATCAGACATCGGCGAAATCTTATCACCGAGCATTGCTCCAGAAACGATAGCACCAACTGTAATCGCTTTTGGCATCCCCAGGCCTTCGGCAACTCCGAGCAGAACTATACCCATGGTGGCAATTGTACCAAAAGAACTTCCAATCAAAATAGAAGTAACTGCAGCCAGCAGAAAAGCAGCAGGCAGAAAAATACCGGGACTCAAAAGTTCAAGTCCATAATAGACCATGGTCTGAATAGTACCCGATAAAATCCAGCTGCCAATAACCATTCCAATAATAATTAAAATTAAAGAGGCACCCAGAGCATTTTTAATACCGTTGATCATGCCACTTTCAATTTCTTTCCAGCTCAAACCGAGATAGAGAGCAAATAAAGCGGCTGTCATTGCTCCTAAGATGAGAGCGGTTTCTAAGACTAAGGCAGTGCGAATAGAAAACAAAATCACTGCAATTACTGTTAAAAGAGCGGTTACAGCAATTTTTGAGTCAGGTCTTTTAATATGTTCTTTATTCATAAAAAAATCAACTTCCTTCTTATCTATTTATTTAATTAAAAAATGCACACCATTTATATAATAACTATTTTTGAGACTAAAAGCAAATAACTAATTCCAATAAAATTGTTGACTTATGTTCATAATAAATTTATAATTGGTAGCAGAGGTGATAATAATGAAAATGAGATATGATTGTTTACCCTGTATCTTCAGACAGACTCTGGAGTCAGCCCGGATGGTAACTGATGATCAGGAGCTGATTAAGGATATTCTAAAAAAATATTCAAAAATGCTGCCGGAACTAATTGATTCTGATAAAAAGGCTCCAGAAATCTCTGCCGAGATGCAGGCCTATATTAAAAAAATCAGTGGAGTAGAAGATCCCTACAGGGAAATCAAAAAGAAAAATCTTCAATCCGCCTTTAAGCTGCTGCCGCTGGTCGAAAAAGAGATTGCAGAAGCTGGAGATCCACTGCTGGCAGCACTTTTAATGTCAGCAATGGGAAACTCGATCGATGCTGGAGTCAGCCTTAATATAAATATTAAAGAAAATATAGAAACTGCTCTGAAAGATTCTTTTGCTCACAGTGATTATCAGCAGTTTTTAAAAGAACTGGAAAAAGCAGAAGAACTTTTATTTATTGCTGATAATACAGGTGAGGCTGTTTTTGATAAGCTCTTAGTTAAAAAAATTAAAGAAGACTATGATCTAAAAATTACATATGCAGTTAGAGAAACTGCAGTTTTAAATGATATTACAGCTGAGGGAGCAAAAGAGCTGGGGATTGATCAGTATGCAGAAATTATAAAAAGCGGCAGTCGAGCTCCGGGAATGCTGATGGAATCAGCAGGGGCAGAGTTTTTAAAACACTATCAGAAAGCAGATCTGGTAATCAGCAAGGGCCAGGGCAACTTAGAAGGCCTCTACGGCATAGAATCAGATATTTATTTTCTGCTTAAGGCCAAATGTGAGGTTATAGCTGAGGTGCTAAAGGTTAAGGAAGGAGATTTTGTCTTTATTCACCGTTAAAAAGGGGATAAATATAATTATTTTAGCTAAATATTTTCAAAAAAATTAAAGCCAGAAATTGAGGTGAAGCAGAATGAATGTCGAAGATTTAAATTCCAAAAAAGTTTATCAGGCAGCTCAGACTTTAAATTTAAGAAAAAAAGAATCAATGGCAGAGATTAAGCAGAAACACCGCCAGCTGATTAAAAAATGGCATCCGGATCAGTGTCAGGAAAAACCAGAAATCTGTGGACAAAAAATTAAAGAAATCAACGAGGCTTTCAAAATAATCAAAAAATACTGCAGTAATTATTTATATTCCTTTGCAGAGTCTGAAATTTTAGAAAATCTGCCGCGCGAAATTCAGAGTGATGAACGGTTAAGAAAACAGTTCGGCAGTGATCCCCTCTGGAGCTAAGAGAAGATTTTTATTTTAATCCTGAGTAATCTACTTACTATTATTTAGCAGTAATCAGTACTATTATATAAACAGCAGGGCAGGATATTATATCTTTAAGATAAATAGGAGGTAGATTAGATGGATTATTTAACAGTTATGGCGGTTGTTTTAGTGAGTGTTTTTGGCATGACAGCGAGTGTTGTAGCCCAGACTGAAATTCCCTATGATCAAAAAATGAATGAAGTTGATACGGAAACAGCAAGCTTTGCTCTGGGCTGTTTCTGGGGACCGGATGCTTCTTTTGGTGCTCTGGAAGGAGTAGTTAGAACCAGAGTTGGCTATGCAGGTGGTACTACTGAGAATCCAAACTATGACATGATTGGTGATCACACAGAAACAATTGAAATCGATTATGATCCAGAGGTGATTTCTTACCGAGAACTACTTGAGATCTTCTTTGACAGCCATAACCCTTACTCTCAGGCTTATTCCAGGCAGTATGCTTCTCTGATTCTATATAATAATTCAGAGCAGGAGGAAACAGCCAGAGCAGTTAAGGAAGAATTGGAAGCTGAAAGCGGCCGTGAAATCAAAACTGAAATTAAAGAACTTGACCGCTTCTATCTGGCTGAAGATTATCATCAGAAATTTAGACTTCAGCAGCAGGTAGCTTTTCGAGATCACTATTTAGATCAGATGTCAATGCAGGAGTTTATTAATTCACCGGCAGTGACCAAAGTAAGTGGATATATCACCGGTAATGGTGAGCGGGATAATATTATTCAGAATATCGGTGAACTCGGTTTAACCACTGAACTGCAGGAGAGGCTGCTGGAGAAAAACAGTATTGACCCGGCAGAGTGTACAACTTTCTGTAAAACTGAAGATGCAGATAGTGTAGTAATTAATGAGGAAGAAAGTGATCAGGAATTAAGGGAGCGCTTAACAGATCTGCAGTATAAGGTAACTCAGCTTGATGCTACAGAACCTGCTTTTGATAATAAGTACTGGGATAACAAAGAACCTGGTATTTATGTTGATATAGTTTCAGGAGAGCCTCTCTTTTCTTCAACTGATAAATTTAAATCAGGCTCCGGCTGGCCCAGTTTCACCAGGCCGCTGGTTGAGGAAAATATTGTTGAAGTTAAAGATAATTCTCTCTGGATGACCAGAACTGAGGTTAGAAGTAAAAATGCTGATTCACATTTAGGCCATGTTTTTGAAGATGGCCCAGAACCGACAGGCTTACGTTACTGTATTAATTCAGCCGCTCTAAGATTTATCCCGGCTGAGGAGCTGGCTGAAGAGGGATACGAGGAGTTCGAGGAACTTTTT
>JBKHFK010000186.1:0-3976 GCA_046540295.1 Halanaerobium sp. | reverse complement strand
AGATGTTACAAGACATAAAATTCAGCAGTAGATCATATATTTTAGGACATGATCTCCAGCAGTAAGATTATTTAACATATATTTCCTGTAAGAAGAAAAAAATATACCAAGAGAACCACCTCTTGGTATACAATAAAGATATCAAAAAACCTACTAAAAATATCATAATACAAGTTGATATAAATTACAAGTCTTTTGAAGAAGATTATGAACTTTTTTTATTAAACCTGAATTTAGATGAGCTGCGTAAAGAAGCAGAAATACCAGAAGCTGATAAATTTAAAAAGAACGGAACCTTTGAAAGAGGCATTTATTACACTGTTGACGGTAATCTTGAGTATTCAAGAATTAAAATACAAAAACTGCAGCAGACAGCAATTGTTGAAGGTAAAGAGAAAAAAATTTACCTCAGTGTTTTCCCCTCTTTCATTATCAAATACGGCAGAGTTTCTGTTGATACAATTGAGTATATCAGCAAAAATATCAGAAAGGGTGAGGATATCTTTACAGCCGTCGATGATTTAAAATGTCTACTCTCTTCAGAAGATCCTTTAGATAGAGCCTGTGCGAGATTAAATAATGTCTGTGTTCAAAACAACTACTCCAGTATTTTAAACACGCTTTATACTGAAGTATATGAAAGTCCAATCAGTTTTTTTGAATTAATCAATGCTTTAGATACTTATCGCTATCCTGCAGTTTTTGAGCTGTATAGAACCGGACAAATATTTATTGAGGAAGCCGATGAATATGGGATATTATCCACCTTAAACAGGAACTTTAAATTCTTAAGATAAAAAAAACAACAGTATCTTTGAACTTAAGCTTCCATAATTAACCTTATGGTCTTTTTTAAAGAATATATTTCCACAAACAGGTATAATGTTTGTGTTTTTAATCTGATTTCAGCTCATATTTTCTTTTTATATTTTTAACCAGAGCCAAATTATTCTTTTTTTGATAGCAACAAAATCTCTGTTTTTATTAAAGATCACTTCCGATATGATGATATTATCAAAAATTTATGGAGGTGATTTATTTGTTTGAAAACAGTATTAAAAAAGAAGATGCAGTAGCATTTTTTCGCTTCAGTGTGATTTCTCCCATGCTCAATGCACCAAAAGGTCAGATTGATGCTACAGCAAAAAAACTTGCTCAAACTAAGTTTAATGATCTGGTAAACCAGAGGATGGTAACCTTTCATTACAGAACTATTTATACCTATTACATGAATTACAAAAAACATGGATTTGAAGGTCTAAAACCAAAAAAATACAAAAACAAAGGAAAACACCCTTCAGTTCCGGACCAATATATTAAGGGTATTTTGAATTTAAAGGAAGAACTTCCTTCCCGTTCAGCCAGAAAGATTATCACCATGTTAGAACTGGCTAAAAAAATTGAGAAAGACTCACTGCAGGTGAGAACAGTCAATCGGATTTTAAATCACTACGGCTATACCACTAAAAATCTTAAAAACAGCAGCAGAGTTTATCTAAAACATGAGAAAAATCAAATTAATGAAATGTGGCAGTCGGATGTTATGTCAGCATTTTATATTCCTGATGAAAATGGAAAAAAGAGAATGTGTTACCTGATTGGTTTTATTGATGATCACAGCCGCCGGATAACTCATGCCCAGTTTTATTTTGATGCCACTCTAACAAGACTGGAAAACAGCCTGAAAAAGGCAGTTATCAAGTCTGGGGCTCCGGATAATTTGTATGTCGATAATGGGAAAATTTACATATCGAATGATTTTAAATTGATCTGTGCCAGACTGGGGATCATTGTTAAATACAGCAGACCCTATCAACCCAGCGGAAAAGGGAAAATTGAAAAATTCTGGCAGTATGTACAGAGTTCTTTTCTAACTGAGATAAAAAACAACAAAGTCAGCAGTATTATTGAGCTGAATGACCTCTTTTCAGCCTGGTTAAAGACAGAATACAATGATAAACTGCACTCATCTTTAGGGACCACTCCAGCTGAAAGATGGATGAGCTCTTTAAATTCAGGCCGTCGGCTTCGATATTTTTCTCCAGTACAGCTTGACCAGGCATTTATGCATTTTGCAGAAAGAACTGTCAGCAAGTACGGGGTTATCTCCTTTAACGGCAATCAGTATGCTATTGACGGCAGACTGGTTAACAAAAAGATAGCTATTAGATACAACCCCTTCCACCTGGATAGTGTCCATATCTACTACCGGGATAAATACTATGGTCTAGCCCGGATTATTGATCTTAAAGAGGAAAAACATAAATCAGTGGCCGGTATTGAAGAAGATCCGGCAGTGGATTCCACGATCAGCAGAGAGTATCTTAAAAATATTAAGAGTAATTATCAGGAGTATCTAAAAGAACAGTTAAATACACCTTTAGAAGAAAAAGTTAAGCTGCAGGCTGCAGCAGAAGAATTTGAAGAAAAAGATGCTGAAGTTGGAACTTCAGATCATATTATTCCTGACGAAAAAATTCAGGCTTTAAAACGGCAGGAGTTTGTGGAGATTATCTCTACTGCTTTAGGGATTAAAAATCTTTCCTATGCAGAAAAGGGTAAACTCTATGAGTTGTGGCAGACATTTAAAGAGTTTAACAGAGAACTATTGATTGATATTGTTGATGATATTAGGGATAAAACACCTGATTTTAATGATAATTTCCTCTATTATCTGGCTCAGATCAAAAACATTTATCTGGAAAAGTTAAAGGAGGATTTAGACTATGACTGCTATTAATACTGCTATTGCAGAATATTTCAGCTTAAAGAAGATCCCTTTTTTAAGAAGAGAAAAGACATCCTTTAAGTCAAAAATATTTAAGGAGAATCTTCTCTTTTTATCCACAGTCTTTAATTCCAGACAGATAGCTGTTGTTAGCGGTCCGTCAGGCAGTGGAAAAAGCTCACTTATATTTTATGCTGTTAATGAACTGGATCCGGCTGAATTTAGAGTGGTACATCTGGAATTATCAAAACCAAAGAAAAAAGCTCTCTACAAAACAATGGCTGTTAAAATGGGGCTCAAACCCTCTTTTCAGGCAGATGATATCAAATTACAGATTATTGATTTTTTCCAGGAAGAAAATGCTCAGGGTAAATTCAACTGTGTTGTTATTGATGAAGCTCACAGTCTTTCTATTGAAATGATTGATGAACTTAGAAGTTTTTATGATGAGGGGGCTAACTTTTCTCTGATTCTGGCAGGACTGCCTCAGCTTTTAAACAGGAATCTTAATCTTAGTATGACGCTCCCGATGAAACAGAGAGTTTCTCTATTTCTTGAATGTACAGGGTTTTCTCTGGAGGAAACTAAAGATTATGTCAGTTATCAGTTCAGTGCTGCAGGATTGCAGAATGGAATTATCGATGAAAAATGCTATCCTGTGCTTCACAGTATGACCTCCGGGATACCGCGGAAGATCAACCAGGCCTGTTATCTGGCTTTACTTGAATGCTTTAAAAACAAAAAAACTATTATTACAGCCGATGTCTTAAAAAAAGTTAATGAAAAAATCTCTTATACTTAAGGAGCTGTCTGCTATGACTTTTAATTGCTATTACCAGAAAAACAAATGGCCGGGCAGGATAGTTCAGTTTAAGGATTACGGCAGTTATATTGAGATTAGAGTTGAGAGTTTATCAAGCATTACTGTGATTTTTGGAAAAACATCACTGGGGTATTTTGCCTGTATGCCTGATTTTAAAGCAGGGTGTCATCTAATTGAACCTGAAAACGAAGTCTACAACAGAGAAAAACTGATTTCAGTAATGAATCCAATAGATGGAACAACAGTCGCTAGAGCCTTGTATGTTTTATTTGAAGTTCTGAAGAAAAGGGTATGAGAATACCTTTTTCTTTTAACTGCTTACTGGTGAAAAACATGTCCTGGTTACTGAAATATTTCTTGTCTCATAACATAACTTCCTCTAAAACTTCTGCACCTTTTGAAGTAAGTGTGTAATATTTCCGCAC
>JBKHFK010000185.1:0-3990 GCA_046540295.1 Halanaerobium sp. | reverse complement strand
AGGGTAAAATCTAGGTCTTACGGTCATAAATTTTTAGATTCAATTCCTGGAGAATGTCCTGTTCTGGAAATTAATCAAAGTGAGATTATTAAAAAAATAGAGAATAATGGAGTTTGAGCAGATGATAAACAAAAAAACAATTACAAAATATTTTCTAATATTATTTACCGTAGGCTTATTTTCAACCTCTGTTAGTGCTGCTCCTGAACTAAATTTGATCTATGTTATTCAGCAGGGAGATACTTTATCTGAAATTGCAGATGAATATGATGTGGATTTAGACAAGTTAAAAGCTGTTAATGATATCACCAGTCAGTTGAGTATTAAAATGGGTGATGAATTAATTATACCTCAGGAAAAAGTTGATAATAAAAAGGAAAAAAATAGTCAGGAAGAACTGTTTGATCAATACAGATCTAAAAAAGAAGATCTTTCTTTTAAAATCAATACTCATTATGCAGCCAGGATTAATCCCAGTCACCAGACCCCTGATATTGATGAAATTCCAGAAGATAAGATTATTGATTATTATGTTGGCCCGGGGGACACCCTTTATGACCTGGCCAGGGATTTTAGTACCTCAATTGGAACAATTTTAGCTCTTAATGATATAGAAGATAATTCTTTGCGTAGTGGAGAAAAAATTAGGCTTCCGATCCATAACTTAACTTCACATCAGATTTTAAACCAAAGAGTCAGCAAACAGGAACTTGATCTTCTGGCTCGAGCTATATACGGAGAGGCGAGGGGAGAACCATATTCCGGGCAGGTTGCTGTCGCAGCAGTTGTAATTAATAGAGTTTTAAGCCCGCAGTTTCCAGATACCTTTGCTGAAGTTATCTATCAGGGAGGACAATTTTCTGCAGTCAGTGATGGACAGATTAATTTAACACCAAATCAGAATGCCTTTAGAGCTGCAAGAGAGGCTTTAAATGGCAGTGATCCTACAAACGGAGCTCTCTATTTTTATAATCCCAAAACTGCAACCAGAGTCAGTTTTTTTGAAGGTAGAAGGGTAATAACCGAAATAGGGGATCATGTTTTTGTAGAATAGGAGTAAACTTATTGGTTTGAACTTTTAAAACTTTCCAGCTTTTTAAAACAAAGCTGGTTTATTTTTTTATAATCCTAACTATTTTAATTTTTAGTTCTTCTGCTTTAGCTCAAATTTTAAAAAGGGCTGCTGATTTGTCAAATTTGAAAATCTAATTTATAATAATAATTATCAGATTAGTTCCCAGCTGTTTTAGAATATAAGATAAAGGGTGATTTAAATGGAAATTAAGGTAGAAAGAGTGAATAAGGATATAGAACTGCCGCGGTATCAGCATTTTGGTGAGGATGCCGGACTGGATCTGCATGCTGCAGAAGAGCTGACAATTAAAAGTGGAGAATACAAATTGATTAAAACAGGGCTCAAAATTGCAGTTCCAAAGGGATATGCTGCTTTTGTTTATCCTCGGAGCGGTCTGGCACTAAAAAAAGGAGTTACGGTGTTAAATGCTGATGGGGTAATTGATTCCGGTTACCGGGGAGAAGTTGCGGTGATTTTAATTAACCATGGAAAAGAAGATTTTAAAATTAATTTTAATGATAGAATTGCTCAATTAATAATTCAAAAGGTAAATATTATTGAGTGGAAAGAAGTAGATAGCCTGAGTGAAAGCCAGCGTGGAACAGGTGGTTTCGGCCACACCGGTGTTAAAAATAATTAGGAAAGGAAAATAAATATGCCTAAAATAAAAGTTCCAGCAACATCAGCAAATTTAGGCCCGGGCTATGATACTCTGGGGCTTGCTTTAAGTTTATATAATGAGTTTGAATTTAAAAAAAGAGATGACCAGCAGTTAAAAATTAAAATTATTGATAAAAATAAAAATCGGGAGATAAAAATTGCTGAGAAAGATAATCTGGTTGCTCTGGCCTATCAGAGGTATTTTGACTTTATCTCAGAAGATTTAATAGGAGCAGAGATTATTGAAGAAATGCATACCCCACTGGCCAGAGGTTTGGGAAGCAGTTCTTCAGCAATAATTGGAGGTCTGGCTGCAGCGGCAGCAGTTTCGGGAAATTTAATCAGCAAAAGTGATTTTATTCAGCTTGCTGTTGAACTTGAAAAACATCCTGATAATGTTGTCCCGGCTCTTGTGGGAGGATTAACAATAAATTTCTATTGCAATAACAGCTATGATTATTATAAAATAGATGTGGAGCAGAAATTAGATTTTATTCTGGTGGTACCTGATTTTGAATTAAAAACTGAAAAATTACGCAGGGTCCTACCTAAAAAAATTGCTTACTCAAGTGCAATTAGTAATTTAAGCAGAGTAAGTCTGTTGACAGCTGCTTTTATTAACAGGGATTATCAGCTCTTAAAAACTGCAATGGAAGATCAACTGCATCAGCCTTACCGAAAAAAATTAATCAGAGGTTTTGACCGGGTACTTCAGACAGCTTACGAAAATGGTGCCTATGGAGCAGCCTTAAGTGGTGCAGGCCCTACAATTTTAGCCTGTACTTCTAAAAATCCAGATTTAATTGCCGAGAACATGAAAAAAGTTTTTGAGTCTCATGCCGTTAAAACTGATTCATTTAAAGTAAAAGCCTGTAATCAGAGTCTATATCAGAGCTTAAAAGAGGAGATATCTTAAAATGCTTAAACTGGCCTTAATCGCCAATCAAAAAAACTCCCTGGAGGGTTTTTTGGATTTTTTCAAAAATAATAAAAATAAAATAGAAAAGTTGAGCAGTAAAAAAATGAAGATTGGATATATTTTTAATGATTCTGCAGATTATAATTTAAGGGAATTTTTATCTGCTGAAAAAGAAAAGATTGAGCTGACTGATAATTATCAGAGTATAGTTAATAACTCAGAGGTTGATATAATAATAGAATTAAGTAGAAAACTTGATTCTGTTGATTATTTACTGCAGGCTTTAAAAAATAATAAAACTGTAGTCACAAGTAATTTAAAGGTTTTAGCAGATAATTATCTGGAAATTAAGGAGGCTGAGAAAAAATCTGAAAACAGGGTCTTTTTTTCAGCTGCATTTTCTCCACTTCCTATAAAGATGATTATTGATAAATTTTATGCTCTGGATGAACTAAAAGAAATTAATGCAGTTTTAAATGCAACCACAAATTATATTTTATCAGAGATGGAAAAGAACACTGTTAGTATGAAAGAAACTATAGAGCAGGCAAAAAAATTAAGTTATACTGAGGAAAACACGGAACTGGACTTGAATGGAATAGATAGTCTGAATAAAAGTATTCTGCTTGCTGATTTGATTTACAATTCTGCCTTTGATTTTTCAGAAATAAAATTCAAAGGGATTAAGGGGATTACAAGTTATGATTTGACTTATGCAGCAGAACTTGGTTATAAAATCAAACTGCTCTGTACTATTAAAAAAGAAAATGATAAATTATATCTGGGTATAAGACCCAATTTAATTCCAGAAGACAGTTTTCTGGCAGCCATAAATGAAAACAGTAATGGTTTAAAACTGCTTTCAGCATATAATTCTAAAACAACTATTAAAGCTGAAAATAGTAGGTTTGCAGCAGCAAACTTATTGAGCCTCGATCTCGTTGATGCTGCTAAATTTATTAAAAAAAGGGAAAGTTCAATTATCGAAGCCGGGTTAAAAGAGAATAAAGTTTTTGATCTCTATCAGCAGCAGAAGAGATCATTTTATGTCAGACTGCAGCTTGAAAAAGATGAACAGATAATCAATCAGATAAAGAAAATATTTTCTGAAAAAAATCTGGCCGAATTGATTTTACATGATAATTTAACTGAAACACCACTGCTGCCGGTAATAATTATCACCAAAAAAATTAAAGAAAAAGATTTAGAAAACTTATTACAAGAAGTTGAGAAGATAGAAGGAGTGCTGACTGTTAATAATATTATAGCAGTCAAAACAGCTTAGTGATTAATAATTTACAATAGGAAGGTGAAACAATTGTCATTAATTGTACAA
>JBKHFK010000184.1:0-4032 GCA_046540295.1 Halanaerobium sp. | reverse complement strand
TAAGATATTTTACTTTATTTCTTTGTAAATGTCCAATAAAATGCCAGTTTATTTCAAGTCCGCCTGACTTAAGTTTACCATTCTTTTCTTCTAATTCCTGGACTCTATTTTCACCAAAAAATTTAACTCCAGCTTCACTTAAAATTTTTACGGCATCTATTTTCTGATTTTTGCTTACAGCAAGCAGCTTAACATCTGCAGAGTCTCTACCTGCATTATCAGCTGCATTTTTAATATTGGCTTTTACCTGATTTAAATTAGATATTAATTTCTCTTTTTCCATAAATTATGCCTCCCCACCGTAATCAAAATCTTCAGGATTTACAATTATTTCTTCCCCAATTTCTAAACCCTTTACAATTACATACTCATCATTTCCATCTACAATTACAACATCCTGAAATTCATATTTGTTATAACCACTTACTTTAAGAACCCCCTGTCCTGAAGGCTGATTAAAAACTGCTTTACGGGGAACTTTTATTCCTCTGTAAATATTCTTTATAATATTTACATTAATTCTGCGCCTGTTTGTCCACTGAGGAATATATTCATCCAATTGAATGAAAAAGAAAGTTTCATCCACATTTTGACGGATATCCACTATTCTTGCTTCAATCATTTCATCCGAATTTTTCTGTTCTAAAAATATTACTTCATTAATTCGAAATCTATCCTGCTGATTTTCTGGTATTTTAACTATTAAATTTAGTTTAAAATTATTGATAATTCTGTAAAGATACTCATCTTTTTTGACCCTTTCTCCAGAAAGAATGTGAGTATAATTTCCTCTCAAATCATCAAATTTGTTCAAGTTAATTTGATTTAAATTATCAAGATTAACCTCATTTTCCAGACCATCAACAGCAAAACTGACAATACCAGCTTTTTTATTAAACACTTTTTGTGAATGATCAGAAGCTTTGATTTCTGCCAGCTCAGTTCCAGAAGCAAGACGGTCACCTTCTTCGGTTAACAACTCGACTCTGCCTGAAACAGGAGATTTTAAAACTTTTTCATCTCGAACAATTAATGCATCTGTCCAGAAACCATCGATAACTTCTCCCTGGGCTGCCAGTATAGTCTCAAATCTTGCTGCTCCAAAAAGCTGAACCCCAATTATTAAAGAAATTATCAGGATAAATATTATAACAAAAGGCTTAAAACTTATAGATTTATTTTTGAACATCAGTATCACCCTAAAAGAAAAAGATAATCTAAATCCTGATGCATTGACATCAGGATTTAATTAGTATTATCCTTTTTTATTTCTTAAAAAAGCCGGTATATCAAGATCATCACCAGAAAAACTCTCCATTTCAAAATCTTCTTCCGGCATATCTTCACCATTAGTGCTAGAGGTAGTTTTGACCTGTTTTTTAGGTGATCCGGAATCAAAACCTGTTGCAATAACTGTAACCTTGACCTCATCATTTAATTCTTCATCAATTACAGCTCCCAGAATAATGTTGGCATCTGGATCAGCAACTTCCTGAATAACTCGGGCCGCCTCATTTGCTTCATGGATACCTAAATCCATTCCACCTGTAATATTTAATAATACACCCCGCGCTCCGTCTACAGAAGCCTCGAGTAAGGGAGAGGCAATTGCAAGTTTTGCTGCTTCCGTTGCCCGATTATCACCTTCAGCTTTTCCAATTCCCATTAAAGCAGAGCCAGCATCTGTCATAATTGTTTTCACATCAGCAAAATCGAGGTTGATGATACCTGTTATAGTAATTAAATCAGAAATACCCTGTACACCCTGTCTTAACACATTATCGGCAATTTTAAAAGCATCCATTAAACTTGTCTGCTTTTCAGCAACTTCAAGCAGCCTGTCATTTGGAATTACAATTAAAGTATCTACCTTATTTTTTAAATCTTCAATTCCTGAGATAGCATTATTCATTCTTTTCTTACCTTCAACGGTCAGTGGTTTAGTTACAACTCCAACTGTCAGCGCACCCTGTTTTTTTGCTGCTTCTGCCACTACAGGAGCTGCCCCAGTACCGGTCCCACCACCCATACCGGCAGTAATAAATACCATGTCTGCACCATCTATTGCCTGAGCAATTTCTTCTACATTTTCTTCGGCAGCTTCAAAACCAATCTGAGGGTCAGAACCAGCCCCCAGACCTCTGGTGATTTTTTCGCCAATTCTAATTGTAACACCAGCATTGGAAGCCATCAGAGCCTGAGCATCTGTATTTATTGCAATAAATTCAACACCATCTAAACCTTCTTCAATCATCCTATTAACTGCATTATTACCGCCACCACCTACACCAACAACCTTTATATTTGCAAATTGTTCAATTTCTGTTCCGATATCAAACACTAATTTTCCCTCCCCGTTCAGGATACTATGTAAGCTTAAAATTATTTTTTAAAAAAATTCACTAAACCAGGTTTTTAATTTATTAAAAAACCCACTTACAATTTCTTTACTATTGTTACTACTATTATTGCTATGGTTATTATTCTTCGCATCTTCATTTTCTAAAGCAAATTCTACCAGTCCGACAGCAGTAGAAAAGATTGCTCGTGGTATAGTATCACCCTTTTTTATATATACGGGATTGTCAATCACATTAGAAAGACCACTAACATAATCTGGTTCACCAATTCTTACAGGTAATTCTGTAATATCAGAGGCCAATTCTTCAGAACCATCTAATAAAGATGCTCCTCCTGTTAAAATCATCCCAGCAGGAGTTAGATCTGCTGGACCAGCACTGGCGAGTTCTTTTTTTACCATCGAAAAAACCTCAGTCATTCTGGGCTCAATAACCTGACATAACATTTTACGTGATAATTTTTTTCTTTCTTTACCACTGGCCGCCAGAACTTCAATTTTTTCCTGCTCATCAATTTTTTCCGGCAATACTGAACCGTGCATTATCTTGATCTTTTCCGCCTCAGAAACCGGAGTTCTTAATCCTACTGCAATATCATTGCTGACATGATTACCACCAACCGGCAGAACTGATGTATGAGCTATACTTCCTTCATGAAAGACTATTACATCTGTAGTTCCACCCCCAATATCTACTAACACAGCTCCCAGGTCTTTCTCATCACTGGACAATACTGCCTGACTGGAAGCTAGGGGTTCTAAGACCACCTCATCAACACTTAAACCTGCTCTTAAAACACTTTTTACCAGATTTTGAATTGAAGTTGAAGCTCCTTTGATTATATGAGTTTCCACCTCAAGCCTGACTCCAGACATTCCCAGTGGATCCTGAATTCCAGGACTGCCATCCACTATAAATTCTCGGGGAAGAACATGTAAAATATCCTCCTCGGCTGATACAGGAACTATTCTTGCTGCATCAATCACTCTTTTTATATCACTCTCTTTAATTTCTTTTTCATCTCCAGTAACTGCAACTACTCCATGACTGTTGATAGACTTGATATGTGAACCGGCAATACCAACATAAGCAGAATCAACTTTCTGACCGGCCATTCTTTCTGCTTTTTGAATAGCACTTTTAATTGCATGGCTGGTTTTATCTATATCAACAACAATTCCTTTACGGAGGCCATTAGATGGAGCTAATCCAATTCCAATAATCTCAATATTATTATCTCCACTTACTTCTGCTATCAGAGCACATATCTTGGTAGTACCGATATCAAGTCCGGTAATTATCTTTCTTCTTTTCACAACAGTCTACCTCCTTTCTTGTCCAAATATATATTATTATACAAATTTCTCATTAGATAGTCTCAATTTAAATAATTCAATATAAAATGTGTTTTTCCTTTATTATTAATAAAATAATATTTATTTAAACTTAATTACAGGATGTTTGATCACCTGTAAATTAATATAATCAATTTCTTCTTCTTTATTATTTTCTAAAATAGAGTTTAAAATAGCAAATTTATCTTCTAAGCTACTATTTCTACCTAGATTCACATCCCCACCTTCTTCTAGATGCAGCCTAAAAATGTCATCTTTAAAGCTAATTTTATTTATTTTACTTAGAAAATCAGCTTCAAGATCATTTAATACATCCA
>JBKHFK010000183.1:0-4054 GCA_046540295.1 Halanaerobium sp. | reverse complement strand
TATGATTTTTATAATTACACTTTTGCTTATTTGTGGAATCAGCTCAGCAGTAATGGCTCAAGAAAGCAGCAGCTGGGAAAAAGATTTTCAAATGGAATTTAGTGATTTAAACTATGAGAAGCAAAAAACATGGGAAACCGAAAATTCAAATAAAGCAGAGATAATGCAGGAAGGCGATAACAATTTTTCTTCTTTAAAACAGGATGGAAGCGAAAATCAGGCTCTGACAGTTCAAAATGGTAATCAGAATATTGCCCGGATAGAACAAGTCGGAAATTCCAATTCCGCAGTGATCAGGCAGTTAACCGATAATAATACTGCTACAATTAATCAAACAGGCAGCAATAATAAAGCATCGATTTCACAAAAATAGTTTAACATTTTTTGGGGCTTAATAGTAATTAAAGTTTTTTGGCAGATTCTTTTTACTAAAGGTAAACTTATCGTGAGGTAAGGGCACAAAGCTATGGGTCTCTCTACGAGATAGCCGGCTGCTAAAAGGAGGAAATAATGAAATTTTGGTGGAAAAGGCTCTAACTGTAGAGCTTTTGAGTAATGCAGGCTGGTATTTGAGTTTAAACAATAGAAATTTAAATTCTAAAGTTATGATCAAAAAGAGTCAGGAAAGTGATTCTGCCTGGCACAATTTAAATTCTACTACAGCTAAGTATTCAGGAGAAATTGGAGAAGAAAAAATTAGCTTTGATTTAAAATTCATTTTAGATTCTGATTCTAGAGCTGCAGTTAATAATTTAGCACTTGATTTAAATTACAGTATTGAGCCAACTCTATAAGAAATATAAAAAAGAGCTGAAAAAATATCAGCTCTTTTTATTTTTTAATTTATTCAGCAGGCTGCCGACTCGTTCTTCGGCAGCTTTTTTTTCATTTTCTTTTATTTTAAAATTAATCTCTAAAATACTGCCTTCGGCTGTTTCAGCAGGAAGTTTTGAGAGGGGAAGAAAAAAATCTTCTCTTTCTTCAGGACGAATCAACAGTCTGGCTTTTCCATTTTCAATTTTATCAACAGTTACTTTCATCAAATCATCCTTTCATTTTTTGTTTAGTACCGGGTACAGGTGAATTAATTCACCTGTACCCGGTACTAATGCGTTTTATTCCACAGTTATTTTATCCTGCCAGTGTTCAAATTTGCCGTCATCAATTCCATCAACATTTTTAATTTCCTCAATCTGTTCAAAATCACCTTTGTCTTCCCGGTAATTAATAATCTTTTCTGCTGTTGCCGGACCAATTCCCCAGAGCTGATCGAGGACTGAGGCACTGGCAGTATTAATGTTGATCAAATCTTTCCCCGTTTCTGTGCCCTTTTTAGCTTTATCAGATTCAGTTTTGTTTTTTGGCTCGCTATTAGAATCATTATCTGCTGAGTCTTCTTTTATATCTTCAACACTTTTATCAACTTTAACTGTATAATCACTGCCGTCGGCAGTTACCACAAGATTACCATTTAAATCATTTCTGTAAACTCGAGCTCCCTGATTTTGATAAAGTTCAATTACCTCAGCTGCCGGATGCCCGTAATGATTATCTCCGACCTGAATCACTGCTGTTTCTGGCTTAAGCTGTTCAACAAAATCTTTTGAACTGGATGTTTTACTGCCGTGATGGGGAACTTTAATTAGATTTACTCTCAGATCCGGATTTTCTTTAAGCAAAGTTGCTTCCACTTCTTTTTCAATATCACCTGTAAATAAAAATTTCTGCTGCCTGTATTCAAGCAGAAAAACCAGAGAGGAGTTATTGAGATCGTAAGCTTCTACTGGAGAATCCGGATGCAGAAATTTAAGCTTAGTTTTTCCCAATTGAAACTGATCACCCCGGCGAGGAGTTTTGAAATTAATATTTTTCTGATCAATTTTAGTCAAATAATTTTCGTATGTTTTAGAGGTGTGGATTTTGCCGCTGTCGAGAACTGTTTCCACTTCAAAGCTGTCAAGAATATCAGCAAGGCCTCCAATATGGTCAGCATGGGGATGAGTGCTGATCAGGTAATCCAGTTTTTCTATTTTCTGCTTCTGGAGATAATCGATTATTCCGGCTGCAATTTTATCTGCCCGATCCCCACCATCAACTAAAATATTTTCTCCAGCGGCTGTTTCGATCAGAATAGAGTCTCCCTGGCCGACATCAATAAAGTGGATTTTTAAGTTTTGAGCTGTAGTATTTAAGGTAAAAGTAATTGCAAATAAAACAATTAAAATTAAGAGAGCTAATTTTTTCCAATCTAAATTAAAATTAAACATAAGTTAAATCCTTTCTCAAAAATTTTATTTACTCTGCTAATAAACATTTCTGGATTTTTACTGATAAACCTTTTTTAAAATTGAAAAAGTGCTTTAGGCAATGTATACTTATAATAGGTAAATTTTATTGACTTGAATTGAGGTGGGTATAAATGAGCAAAAAATTAGAAATTACTGTTTTAGCAGAAAACACTGTAGAAAAAAGAGAGCTCCTGGCTGAACACGGTCTTTCTTTTTATTTTAAAGTTAATGGAAAAGAATATCTTTTTGATACCGGACAGGGAAAAGTCTTATTTTCAAATGCCAAAAAATTGGGAATAGATTTAGAAAAAATTGATACAGTTTTTTTAAGCCACGGCCATGATGATCACACTGGAGGGCTTAAAAAGCTGCTGTCGGTTAATCCAGAAGTCAGGATTTTTGCTCACAGTGAAGTATTTCTGCCCAAATATAAAAAAGCAGCTGGTGAACTGAAATTTATTGGAACTGAGCTAAAAAAATCTGAAATAAAAAATTTTAAAGCAGCTGAAACAGCAACTGCTGCAGCAGCAGGTATTTACAGCACTGGTGAAATCCCGGCCTCCCGGGAGAGCTATATTAATCCCAGATATGTTGTTAAAAAAGAAGCTCAAGAAATAACCGACCCTTTTAATGATGATATCTCTTTATATCTTGAAAGTGAGAGTGGGGTTGTAATTCTGCTCGGCTGCAGTCATAAGGGAGTTAAGAATATTATTGAGGAAATTAAAGCTGAAATTGGAGATAAAAAAATTGCTGCTGTCATGGGTGGAATGCATCTTAAGCGGTCAGGTAAGGCAGAGATTAAAGAGCTGATTGATTACTTTAGTGAGCTTGATTTTGAGCTGCTGGCTCCGATGCACTGTACAGGTCGTGAAGCTGCAGTAAAATTCAAAGAGGCTTTTGCTGATCGAGTTAAATTAGCGTCTGTTGGTGATAGCTTTGAATTTTAATTTTCCGGAGGCAGGATAATGGAATTTAAACAGATTAAAAACAATAAGGTATATGAACAGATTATAGAACAGATTAGAGAGATGATTTATGAGGGAGAATTAAAAAAAGGAGATAAACTACCCTCAGAGCGTCAGTTAAAAAAAGACCTGGGAGTGAGTAGAGCTTCGATCAGAGAGGCTTTTAGTGCTCTGGAAATGATTGGCCTGATAGAGAGCAGGCCGGGGGAAGGAACCTTTATTCGCAAATGTTTTGATGAAGACATTTTTAATCCTCTTTCTTTAATTTTACTTTTGAATGATAATGTAGCAGAAGAGCTGTTGGAGTTAAGAAAAGTGTTGGAGATTGACTGTGTTAAACTGGCTGCAGCCAGAGCTTCAAAAGAAGATATTGCAGAAATGCAGAACCACATTGATAATTTACTGGCAAGTTCTGGTTATGAAGAAGAAAGTATTAAAGCTGACAAGATGTTTCATTACACAGTTGCTCGTGCAAGCGGCAATAAGGTTTTAATGTTTTTTATGCGCTCAATTTCAGAGGCGATGGATTTTCATATAAAAAATACAAGAACCAAACTGGTTTCCAAAGAGGAGACAATGTCTGATTTTGCCAAACAGCACCAGGAAATTTTTAAAGCTTTAAAAGAACATGATTCTGAACAGGCTGCTGCAGAAATGAAAAAGCATTTAGATTATGTAGAAAAATTAATTAATAAAGAAATAGAAGGATAAAGAACAAAATAATTTAAATTAAGCCGAAATTCATTTAACTTATTAAGTAAATAAAATAAAAATATAACTTATATTTCTAAAACCTGC
>JBKHFK010000182.1:0-4060 GCA_046540295.1 Halanaerobium sp. | reverse complement strand
CAACAAATAAATTAACTAAAAGGAGTGGATTTAATAATGCAAGAACAAAAATCAATGCCGTTAATTGGAGACAAATTTCCAGAATTAGAAGTTACAACAACCCAAGGATCTATGAATCTGCCAGAAGACTATAAGGGAAAATGGTTTGTGCTTTTCAGTCATCCAGCTGATTTTACACCGGTCTGCACAACTGAGTTTGTATCTTTTCAGAAGAGATATGATGAATTTAGAGAATTAAATACAGAGTTAATTGGTTTAAGTATTGACCAGGTATTCAGTCACTTAAAGTGGGAAGAATGGATTGAAGAAGAGATTGGGGAAACAATTGAATTTCCAATTATTGCTGATGGAACTGGTGATGTAGCAAGAGAAATTGGTTTATTACATACAGCAAGTAAAACTCAGACAGTTCGAGCTGTATTTATTGTAGATCCTACTGGAACAATCAGAGCTATTTTATATTATCCAGCTGAACTGGGTAGAAATATGGATGAAATCTTAAGAATGATTAAAGGCTTTAAAAAGGCTGAGGAAGAAAATGTAGCAATTCCTGCTAACTGGCCAAACAATGAGATTATGGATGATCATGTAATTCTGCATCCAGCAAGTAATAAATCTCATATTGAAAAACGTAGAGAGCAGATTGAAAATGGAGAAATCGAGTGTTATGACTGGTGGTTATGCCACAAAGCTCCAAAAAATAAATAAAAATTGAAATTTAATTAAGCATCTTTTCTGTTTATTACAGGGAAGGTGCTTTTTTCTTTTTTAAAAAGCAGGATTTTTTTGAGTTACAGCTAATTCAAATAATAAGTAATGTAATTATAAATGTAACAGGAGATGATCAAGATGGATTTTATTCTGAGTTCAGCAAAAATTATGACAAAATTATTCCTCTTAACCAGGATAAACTTAAATTAATAGATAATTATTTTAAAGATTTAAAAGATGAAAGAGAAAATATTAAACTTTTAGATGTTGGCTGTGGGACAGGAAGTTATGCACTGGCTCTGGCGGAAATGGGTTATCAGGTCAAAGCAATTGATCTTGATGCAGAAATGGTTTTGCTAGCGGAATCAAAAATGCAGAAATCAAAAGCAGAAGTTGATTTTTACCGATTGGGAATGCTGAATCTCAAAAAAAAATTTAATGCTCACAGCTTTGATGGAATCTATGTAATTGGCAATGTTCTGGTTCACCTTAAGCAGCAAGAGATCAAAGAATTCTTAGAGCTGGCGGCAGAATTATTAAAAGCTGAGGGGAAGCTATTTATTCAGATAGTAAATTATTATCGGATTTTAGAATTGAACCTCAATGGTCTGCCTACAATTTACAGTCAGGATGATACAGTCCGCTTTGAGAGAGATTATGAATAAGATGAAAATAGAAATATAATTCATTTTAAAACGAGGTTGATTGATCATTTTGATGATCAGATTTTATCGAAAAATGAAATAGAATTATATCCACTCTGCAAATCAGAGCTTGAAGATTATCTAAAAGAAGCGGGATTTAAAGTTGATGAACTTTACGGTAGTCCTCACGGAGATCAGTATAGAGAACTGAATTCGATTCCTCTAATTTTAGGTGCTCAGAAAAAATAAAGCAAAAAGTTTAATTAAAGATTGGCTTATTGGTGTGAATTTTCTTCTTGAAATTCCAATAAATTATTAGAGGTAGAAAGGAGAAAGATAGTGAAAAAATTATTAAGTAGTAATAGAATAGTAATTAGGTTTTTAGGTCTTTATTTATTATCACTAATTTTTCTCTTTTTGAGCTGGATTATTGCCTATTATTTTCTACCTGAAGGATTACTAAGAGGGAAAACTGCTTTGAGTACTCTAGCAGGTGACAGTGCTGCTTCAAGTTTAATGATTGAATTTTTCAAAATTTTTAGTTTAAATCTACTTGCATTTTCGCTTATTGTTCTTGGGAATTATATTCTTAGAGTTAAGTATTTTGCTTTTGGCTATTTAGTTCCTTTAGCCTGGACAATTTTTTATGGAATTACACTGGGTACAAATTCTTTTGCGATTCCGATGGTTGATAAAATGGTACCATCGGTCAGAGTTTTTTTGCGCAGTGGCCCTTATGAGATGATGGCAGCAGTTCTTCTGGCAGTTGCTACTGATTGTATTTCTATAAATAAATCAAGCAGTTTCTTTGACAAATCGGAGCCAATTTCTCGACTTGAAAGAGGAACAATGAAGAGAAAAAACTGGCTGGCTGTAGCTATTTCTCTTCTGATTTTAGCTGCAGCAGTTTTTAGAGAAGCTTATATGATTTTTCAGATTTAAAATATTTGGCTGTTTTGTTTATTTTAAAAATAAATACTTACAGAAAAAAGCCTTTCTTAAATTTCAGTTAGAGATGATACTATACAGTATCTTATTTGGAGTTTTATTAGCATCCATATATTTATTTTTTTAAAGTAATTTTTTACTGTCGAGAAAGGATATAATTATGAACAAAACTAAAAATTGTTTCGTGATATTATTTTTGATTTGTATTGTGTTTTTCAGTAATGCTATTTTTGCTCAGAATAGCTCTGCTCAGATGAGCGAATCTCTACAGCGGATTCTAGATAATAAGTGGAAAGAACTTGAGTTATATGGAATTCAGGCAGCAGTTAGATCTGGAGATTTCTACTGGAGAGGAGAAAGTGGATTTGCTGATTCAGATCAGGAGATAAAACTAAATCAAAATCACATAATGAGGGTGGGGAGTGTTACGAAAATTTTTACTGCCTCCTTAATATTAAAATTAGCTGAAGAAGGTGAATTTGATTTAGATGATAAACTCTCAGGCTGGTTTCCAGAATATCCCCAAGCAGATCAAATAACTATCAGACAGTTATTAAATCACAGCAGTGGAATTTACAATTACACTGAGAACTTATGGGTGAGTTTAGAGACTGCAATGCGGCCTAAAAAAAGATGGACTCCGCTAGAAGTTTTGGAAAAAACCTATGATCAGGAACTTTATTTTTCACCAGGAGAAGGTCATTATTATTCAAACACTAATTATCTAATACTGGGTTTGATTGCCGAAAGAACAACTGGAAAGACTCTATCAGCTTTATATAGAGAATATATATTTACACCATTTGAGCTTAATAATACTTATTTTGTCCCCTTTGAAGGAATACCTGAAAATTTAATCACAGGTTATGATCGAGATGTTATACCTTTAGGAGTACATGAGATGACAGCTCAAAAAAATGGCTTTGTGACTCTTGGGTTTTCTGCTGGAGCAGTAGTTTCAACTGCTTCTGATTTAAGAATTTGGGTTGACAGTTTATTTAGTTCAAATTTTTTAAATGAAAGCAGTTTAGAAGAAATGATGACCTATCTAGAAGTAGAAGATCCTGATGTACAAAATCAGATGGGTTATGGACTGGGGTTGCGAGTTTTAAAGATAGAAGATCAAATCTTATATGGTCATACCGGGACAATTCCCGGTTTTGGAGCAGTAGTTTTTTACTGTCCGGAAAAAGATTATTCTCTGGGTCTGATCAGCAATATTTCTATTTTTGATCAGATAAATGTGATGACTGAGTTGGTGAAAACAATTAGTACAAACAATTAAAATTTGGGGTGAAAATCATGAAAAAGGATAATTTGGACTGGCGCCTGGGTTTTCTTGGCTTTTTAGGATTGATGGGCTTTCAAGCTTTTAGACTTGAACAACCAATTTATTTATTGTATTTTTCATTTTTTAGTTTTTTCTCAGCCTTTCGCTATAAATATTCTAAATTGAAATTCCTGGGATTACTTGGATTATTGGGGATTATTCTTTATTTGCTTGCTTTAACCGGAGTGATTACAGTCTAAAATTTATTAAAAGTTTGAGGGGATCAAAATGCTTAAAAAAATAGGAAACATAATTTTATTTATCAGTTTAGTACTACTCCTGGGATCAGGTATTTATCATTTAATGATGGCAATCATAAATGATCCTGATTTACCAGTTTTGATTAAGTTGGCATTAGTTGGGCTTATTGTAGCTTTGATTGTGATTTTGATTGCCTTAATTAAAGAAAGAAGGGAGGACAGGAAAA
>JBKHFK010000181.1:0-4081 GCA_046540295.1 Halanaerobium sp. | reverse complement strand
GGTTATAGCCGAGCCAATCACAACTGCATAGGCTCCAGATTCTAGGGCGATTTTTGCTTCCTTACCACTGCTGTAGTGACCCTCTGCTAAAATTTTAATATCAGTTTCTCTGTTTAGTTCCTCAATCAGTTTCAAATCCGGTCTTGCTCTTCCCTGACTTTCTTTTGTATAACCGGACATCGTTGTCGATAGAAAATCAGGACTTAAATTTCTTAGTTCTTCTAAATCTTTTAGTGAAGAAATATCAGCTACTATTCCCCGCTCAGGATAATTTTTTCTGATGTGTTTAAAAATCTCTTTTAAAGTTTCTGGTCTTTTGCGGGCAGTACAGTCAATTGCAACATAATCTGCTCCTGCTTCTAAAACAGCTGCTGCTGCTTGATAGGTGGGAGTTATGTAAACAGGATAACCATTAATTTCTTTTTTCCAGAGGCCAATCAAAGGTAAGTTTATTTTCTCTCTGATTGCTTTAACATCAGCCGGAGAATTAGCTCTAATTCCCTTTGCACCACCCATCCTGGCTGCTTCTGCCATTTTTACCATTATTTCTGAACCATGTAAGGGCTCATCTTCGAGAGCCTGACAGGAAACTATTAAAGAATTTTTAACAATTTTATTCATAAGATCACATACCTTTTATTAATTAATATTTATTTTTATTTCAAAAAGTCGCTTCCAAGGAAATGAAAGTTCAAAATCATAAGCAAAAGAACTTAAATATTTACTTTTAAAAATTTTCATTTTTTTACTGGCTAATTTAATTACTTCATTTTCTTTATCTTTTAAGTCGAAATAGTTGAGATTTAAATCCTTAATTTCTTTATTTAATTCTGCTCTGATTTGATACTGATAGGCCCAGTCGTCCAGATAACGCAGCAAAAGAAATTGATTATTTTTTTCTTGTATTTTTTCTCTTTTAACCCCGATCTTTTCCGCTATCATTAAGACATTAGCATGAGCAATTACAGAACCAATTGTGTTAGAAGATGTATTCCAGCCAGCATAAGCAGAAAGATTTTTAAGTAAATCTCTGCCGGCCATAATTTTTAAAAGCTGATCTTCTGCCCCATTAATCAAAGCTGTATCAGCCAGAGCAATTTTTTTGTTATTCTGCAAATAATATTCCATGGAATTAACAAAATCATGATAACTTCTTTCTGGATCAACAATTTCTGATCTTTCTAATAAAAAATCCCATTTTTCCATAACTTTCATTGTTACACTGCTTGGTGTATTGACAAAAAGTATATAATCAGAATCATCAACATTATCAACATTTAAGGCTCCTGCCGCACTTAACTGTTCTTTTAATGTTATTTCCAGAGGTCTGTCCTCTAAAGGTGGAATAATATTTTTCCCTTTGCTGGAAGAATACCTGACATAAACCTTAGGATGATAATTATATTTTTCAGTCAGTGCTCTGCTTAAAAGAACCAATCCACTCTCATCTGCTCCAGGATAGGACATTAAATTTTCATTTAAATTTTTCTGAATTGCTTTTTTTAATAGTAATTTTCTCTCAGCAGCAGAAAAACCAAATTCTGAGTTATCATCCATTGGAAAAAGCAAAAAATCAATTACCTCTGCTTCAAGCAGTCCCAGCACTTTTAAATTTACAGCATGATTTTTTTCTCTTCTTGCTAAATAATCACTCTTTATTTCATCGGGTATCTCATTTTTTAGATTTTTTAGTTCTTCTAATTCTGAATCACTTAAACTGGATCTATTCTTCTTATCTCTCAAAAAGCCCAATTTATAGATTTCTTCCCCATAATCAGCATAATAGTCAGGCTCTTCGTCAGAACTACTGTAAGCTGGTACTCTGGTTATTAAATTAAAGGCATAAATTTTAAGATTTTCATTTTTCGATTTCAATTTTTTTAAAAATTCAACCCTCTCAAATAGTTCACTTTTACTTAAATTATGAATTCTCGAAGGTAGTATTCCTCCAAAAACTAAAAGCTCAATTGAAAGCACAATTTGATCCACTCGATTTAGATTAGCAAGCAGCCAGCTCTGAATTTTTTTCACATCAGCAGCTTTTTTCCTGTATCCCATCATTGAGCGCGGAGGTTTGACCAATTCTGTACTGCTTAAGTTAAAGATTAAATCTGGATGCTGATAATTACAGGGGCGTTCATCAGCTGCCAGATAAATAATTTTTTCTTTCATTTTTACCACCTCAATTAAATATCTGCTCCCCAGCTTAGCATAATCTTTTTAATCTCTTTAGCATCAATATCTTTTAAATTTTTATCTTCTTTTACTGCAATTGCTGCTGCAATTGCCGCGGCTTCTCCTGTGGCCATTACAACCGGCTGAATTCTAATAGCTGACTGCCCGCTAAAAGTAGCAGATATATGTCGTCCAGCCACAAGTAAATTATTTATTTTTTGAGGTATCAGACTTCTAAAAGGCAGTTGATAATATTCCCCTGCCTTCAGTTTATCAAGTTTAAGTTCCCTGCCGTGAATATCGAGTGGATAAGCTGAAGAAGCAACTGCATCCTCAAATTTTCTCCTCTTTTGGTAATCTTCCAGATTAAAAGTATATTCTCCTTTAATTCTTCGGCTTTCTCTAACTCCCAGTAATTCTGCCTGTTTAGCTAAATGTGCCTGCTCAAAGCCAGGAAAATATTTTTTTGTAAAAGCAATCAGCCTTTCTATCATTTTTCTACCTTCAATATAGGCCTGAGTTCTCTCACATGTATTTAATGGATCCACTTCAAATGGTATCTCAGGACAGTTAAAGGCCATTTTCTCCAGCTGGCCGGGAATAGAGAAGATCTGGAAATAGTTTAGATCTTCTTTTTTTAAGATTCCTTCCTTTTCTGCTTCATTAAATAAATCAGCCAGGACAGAACTTTGATCTCCTGTGTAAGCAGTTTCGATTAAAGGATATTCAAGACCCCATTTTTGACCTTTAGCTTCTAAAAATTGAGTGAATTTTTTTAGATCTATATTATCCATCATAAAGCGGAGCGATACTGCCTGATAATCCTCAGCACTATCTTCCTGCATGGGAACTGAAGCTGAAAAGGCAAGCTCAGCATCCCCACTGCAGTCAAGATAATAGTCAGCCTGATAAGCTGTCAAACCACTTTTATTTTTTATAATTATATTTTCGATCTTACCCTTACTGGTCTGAGACTCAACAAAAGTACTTTCATATAAAATATCTCCTCCAGCTTCAAGATAAAGATCTTCTAAAACAAACTTAAGTATTTCAGGATTAAACCAGCCATCATTATCAAAACTATCTTCTCCACCGGCATTCTTTTCTTTCAATCTGGATTTGATTTCCTTGCTGATGGCAGAACTATTGGGGTTACCTTCAATTTTTACAGGCATCATTGGTGTCACCATCCCCAGAGTACTGCTTCCCCCCAGAGCACTTTCTTTTTCCACAACTAAGGTTTTAAGCCCCATTCTGGCCGCTGCTATTGCTGCTGCTGCACCGGCAGTACCACCACCAATAATTATTAACTGGTAGTCATTATTTAATTTTATTTCTCTTGCTGTAAATTTTATTTTTTTCATTTTTTATCCTTTCACTGCTCCCGCCATTGCACCTCTAATAAAGTAGCGCTGTAAGAAAAGGAAAATAACAATGATTGGTATAATTGAAATCAAAGAACCAGATGCAATTAAACGCCAGTTAGATGAAAACAAACCTGATAGATAGGAAATTCCAACCGGAAGAGTATAATAATCCGGATTGCTGATTACAATCAGCGGCCACATAAAACGACTCCAGGACATCATAAAGGTAAAAATAGAAAGAGTCGCAATTGATGGTTTAATTAAAGGTAATAAAATTTTCCACCAGATTTGAAAACTGTTACAGCCATCTATAACTGCTGCCTCTTCTATATCCACCGGAATCGTTAAAAAGGCCTGCCTTAATAAAAAGATTCCAAAGGCATTAACTGCAACCGGTAAAATTAAACTAGGATAACTATTAGTCATACCCATACGAACACTTAAGATATAAATAGAAATCATTAATATCTCAAAAGGAACCATCATCGTTCCTAAAATACCATAAAATATTATATTTTTAAAAGTAAACTCCATTCTGG
>JBKHFK010000180.1:0-4090 GCA_046540295.1 Halanaerobium sp. | reverse complement strand
CTGTAATACCATGCTTTAAAAAGCAGAAAAACAAAAACCAGAATTGACATGTGTTTTTTAGCTCTGCTGCTTAATTTAGTTGATATTTCGTTAAAGGAATGGATTCCGGTAAAGATAATATAAATTGCCCCTACCAATATTAGTGAAATAACAACTACTACCATCCCCATTTCCCTTAAGAACGAATAAAAAGGAAGTGAGAAAACATAAAATGATATATCATTATTAAAGATTGGATCTGCGGCATTAAATTCAGTTTTATTTAAAAACTTAAGCACCATCTTCCAGCTTTCACTGGAGATAGAAGAAAATAAAAAACCAAAAATTAAACTTGAAAATAAATAAATTATATTTAAGCGCTTCCGGTTCAGCCATTCAAAAATCTGATTTCTTTCTTCTCCAAATAAATTCTCTACTTTTGAATCTTTTTTGGCATCAATAAATTTATAAATCGGTTTTTTTGTAAAATGTAAATTTAAATAAATTACGGCTGCAAAAATAGCTCCAATTAAAAGCCTTAAAATGAAATTGGAAAGAAACATTATTGTAAATGTTTTTTCAAAGTTTAATTCTTTAAACCAGAGCCAGTCTGTGTAGATATTTGCACCGGCAGATACAAAAATAATTAGCAAAATAGCTGCTGCTGCAAAAATGGAGAGAAAAATCTTAATTGTTTTGCTCATAATTTTCTCCTTTCAAATTCTAAAATTAAATAAAGAGTTCTAATTTAGTTTCCCGGCGATTTTAAAAGCTCTTTTTTCTGCTTCATAATAAATTTTTTCCTGATTAAGTGTTTTAAGTTCTTTGTTCTCCATTAAAATTTTGCCGGCAGCAATCACTGTATCAACACTCTGACTGTCAGCTGCATAAAATAAATTGGACAAATTATTATGATGAGGATAGAAAAAAGATTCATTTTTTATATTTATCAATTGCAGATCTGCCTGATAACCTTCCTCAATCAGACCAACATCTGGCAGAGATAGAGCTTCCGCTCCATTTATAGTTAGGATTTCCAGAATTTTTTCTGTATTAATTGCTGTTGGATCTTCGTATTTAATCTTCTGCAGATAGGAAGCCATTCTGGCTTCATTGAGCATATTTAGGGAATTATTGCTCGAAACACCATCGGTTCCAAGGCTGACATTAATTCCACTATCTAAATATTCCTTAATCGGAGCAATACCATTTGCCAGTTTGGCATTACTCATTGGATTGTGAGCAATCTGAACATTTTTATTCTTGAGAAGAGCAAGATCTCCTGGCTCTAAATGTACACAGTGAGCAGCCAGGACATGATTATCAAAAAAATCAAAATCAGCTAAATATTTAACCGGTGAACACTGATGATTATCTAAAAAATCTTTAACTTCTTTTTTACTTTCAGATAAATGGATATGAAGAGGAAGATTATGTTTCTGAGCCAGCTCTTTCAACTGCTTTAGATAATCTAGACCACAGGTATAAGGAGCATGAGGTGCCAGCATAGTAGTAATTCTCCCCTCAGCTGAACCATTATACTCCAGAGCAAATTTTAAGGCATGGTCTAAACCCTGCTGGCCATCATTAGCTTCTATCAGACCTTCGGCCAGAACGGCTCTAATTCCACTCTCTGCAGCTAATTCCCCAACTTTATCCATTGCAAAATACATATCAGCAAAAGTTGTAGTCCCGGTTTTAATCATTTCCACCACTGCCAGAGCTGTTCCCCAGTAAATATCTTCTGCATCAAGCTCCGCTTCAAAAGGCCAGATTTTATTCTGCAGCCATTGAGCAAGGGGCATATCATCTGCATATCCCCGCATCAGTGTCATCGCTGCATGGGTATGAGTGTTAATAAAACCGGGCAGCATTATTTTATCAGCAGCATCTATCAGATAATCAACTTCTCCAACCTGATCGATCTCTGACATCCTATCAATTTTTTTGATAATCTGATCTTCTATTAAAACAAATTGATCCTTTTTTAAATTTGAAAAAGGACTGTGTAATTCAGCAATATTTTTTATTAAAATTTTCAAATTTTACATCCTCTCTCAGAGAATTTATTTAAATATCTTTTGATGAGCTCTGTAAGAATAATCAAGAGCTGAAATAATATTAATTGGAATCACAATGTAAAATAAAATATTCCCAAAATAATCTATGTTTAAAAGTTTAAGAGCTATGGCAAAATATAATAAAGTTATCGATAATTTACCGATAAAACTGGGATTGATAAAATCAAGTCCATAAATATAGGTTATAATTCCGGAAAGGAAAATAAATATTTCCCTGGCTAAAATAATATATGAAATATAGCGGGGAATGATCTTTAAATAAATTAACACCAACAGAATACTGATAATGGTTAATTTATCTGCCAGCGGATCAAGTAATTTACCTAATTTTGACTTTAAATTATACTTTCTGGCAATATAACCATCTAAAAAATCTGTAACTCCAGAAAGAGCAAATAACAATGCAGCTATTATAATTTTACCCTGGATAAAATTATATAAATAGAGCGGTATTAGAAAGATTCTAAAGAAAGTTATATAATTCGGAATTGTAAACAAAATAATCACTCCAGGGAATTAATTATTTTCATATTCTTCCTTGTTTATAATTTTTCCAGCCTCAACTTCCTGTTTTATAATATTATACCTTTTATCAAATTCTAAATGAAGATTAATTTTATTATAACATTTATCACAGACTACTACTTTAGAAATCTCATAGGCCGCATCTTTATTATCTTCATAAACCTTTTGGATATCATAGCTCTTTCTAAATAAAAGTTTCATCTGATTTCCACATTTATCATCCTCAACATAAATGTCAATTAATTTAGACTGCTTTCCCCCACTAAAAATTGATTTTAATTTATCAAAAATTCCCATTTGTATCCCTCCTTAAGCAGAGTTATCAAAATAAGTAATTAAAGAGATATATCTAGTTCTAGATATATCTCTTTAATTATAATTATTATTCTTCTCCCTCGGCAGCAGATTCAGTTCTGGCTCCTAATCTATCGTCCATCATAAATAGACCCTGAGTAGAATCACCTAGCAGCTTTAATTTATCAACGATTTCACCTACAGTATCTTCTTCTTCTACCTGTTCATCAACAAACCACTGCAGGAAAGAATGAGTTGCATAATCATTTTCCTGGTCTGCCAGCGCTACTAAATCATTAATCATGGCTGTAACCTTTTCTTCATGAGCAAGTGAATCCTCAAAGACCTCAAGGTTAGAATTCCATTAATTTTTTGGTTTATCAATACCCTCTAAAATTACTCTGCCGCCTCTTTCATTAACAAAATCATAAATTTTACGGGCATGTTCCATTTCTTCTTCTGCCTGAAGATCCATCCAGCGGGCAAAACCAGCTAAACTTTTATCTTCAAAATAGGCAGCCATAGATTGATATAAATAAGCGGAATATAATTCTGCATTAATCTGTTCATTTAAAGCTTTTTCTACATTTTCTTTTAACATAATTATTACCTCCAAATTCATAATTGATTTATGCTTCTTCATTATTTATAATTCAACAATAATTACTGATATCCTGCTTTTTTGGCTGAATATAATTATTTTAAATTATTAATTTTACTCAAATACTTTTCCATCTCAAATTTTCTTTCCAGACCGGCAGCATTCATATATCTAACTTTCCCAAAAATTGACCTTTCTTTCCAGGCACGATCATGTTTTGAAAAAATCCAGGCCACACCAGCATAACTGTTTGGATCTCTGCCGTCAAGTGAATATTTATTATTTAATTTTAAAGCCCACTGGTAGGCTATTTCTGGCTCAGCTGTCCATTCCAGAATTTTTTTGCCCCAGTACATCCGCATATAATTGTGCATTTTTCCGGTAATCAGCATCTCTTTTTGAGCAGCATTCCAATATTGATCATGGGTTTCTGCTTTTTCCAGCTGCTGATAATTATAAAGATACTCCCGCTGATCACTCTGGTGTTCCAATAGAGTTTCATAGGCCCAGTCATAAAGGATATCTTTTAAACTCTGGTCATAATTTTGATTATAGTAAACAAAGTTAAATGCAAGTTCACGGCGGACAATTAATTCTTCTAAAAAAGCTT
>JBKHFK010000179.1:0-4093 GCA_046540295.1 Halanaerobium sp. | reverse complement strand
TGCTCGTGTTCCTTCCAGAATCACAGTGGTCTTAAAGCCATTTTCTGCACTATCCCGAGCTGTATATTTCACACAGTAATCAAAGGCTAAACCTACAATATCAACCTCATTAACTCTGGTGTTGATTTCTGAAGCATCAGCAACAGCAAGTGCACCATTTTCATAAAAGTCATTCTGCAGATCTACTGCTAATAAGGCCTTAGCCATTTTGCTCACCTCTTTTTAAAAAGTTTGACTATAAATTTAATTTATTTGCAGCAGTTATTGAAAACGTATTTCAAAACTATCAAAGTCATCAACTTTTTCTGTTTCAACTTCAAAATCATCAACCCGAGCAAATGAAGGTCCTTCTTTTAAACGGTCAATCATTTTTTCGACATTCTGTTTTTTGCCCTGAATTATGACCTCTACTCTACCATCTCTTAAATTTTTAACCCAGCCTTTTATATCTAAAACAGCTGCCTGACTGCGGGTAAAGGCTCTAAAGCCAACTCCCTGAACTCTTCCTGAAATAAAAATATGCTTCTGTACTTTTTCTGCAGCCATCTCAAACACCTCCATTTGTTTATATTATACATAGTATTATAAATTCTGGCAAATTTCTTTTCTGTTTAAAGAAAAATAAGTAATTTGAGTAATATTCAGAAAATTATTAAATAATTGTTGCTTAAGCTGAAATATTTTGTTATAATTAATCCAATAAGAATCATTACTAATAATAGGAGGTTAAAATTATGGCAAAAGTATCACGTGAGTTAGTTGAAAAGTCTGGAATTGATGTTGATAAACTCCTCGATCTTTTGATTCAAAATGCCTCTGCTGAACTGACAACTTATTATTATTACACAAGTTTAAGAATGAATTTGATCGGACTTGAGGGTGAAGGTGTAAAACAAATTGCCGAAACAGCTAGAATCGAAGATAGAAATCATTTTGAAGCACTACTTCCCAGAATTTATGAATTGGGTGGAGAAATACCAAATGACTTAAAAAAATTCCATGATATATCTGCCTGTCCACCTGCCAAGTTACCAGAAGATACCAATAATGCCACTGAAATAATCAAAGTTCTGCTGGAAGCCGAAAGATGTGCTGTTAGGGGTTATACAGAAATATGTAATATGACCGCCGGTAAAGACCACCGCACCTATGATTTAGCTTCAGCAATACTTAATGAAGAAATTGAGCATGAGTCATGGTTTGCTGAGTTTATAGGTGAAGGTCCTTCAGGTCATTTTTTGAGACAGGGAGAAACTTCTCCTTTTGTTTCTAAATTTTTAAAATAAATTATTTAAATCTTAACACTCAACTAAGAAATCAAACCCACCAGCTGGTGGGTTTTTTCTTATAATAATTCTATTTTTCCTGCAGACTCTATCCCGAATCATCCAAGATACTGATTGACTCTCAGGGCAGCTTTAGCTCCTTCTGCAGCTGAGATAATAATCTGCTTATCAATAATATTTGTTACATCTCCTGCCGCCCAGATTCCTTCAACACCTGTTTCATTCTTTTCGTTGATTACAATTTCTTTCTGTTTATTGGTGTCTAGCCGATCACTAACAAAATCACTATTGGCAACCAGTCCAATTTCTATAAATAAACCATTAATATCCAGTTCTTTTGTTGTCTCATCATTTACATTTTTGATCACAACAGATTCCAGCTTATCCTCACCAATGATTTGATCCACAGTGGTCGAGGTGTAAACTGTTATGCTCTGATTGCTATTAACTCTATCCTGTAAGTATTCATCTCCCATCAGTTTATCCTGCAGTTCAATCAGATCAACCTCACAGCCGATTTTAGCCAGGTCCAGAGCAGCTTCCAGACCGGAGTTTCCTCCTCCAACTACAGCAACCGGCTGACCTTTATAGAGGAATGCATCACAGCTGGCACAGTAGTGAACTCCCTTTCCGGTTAATACATATTCCTGTTTCAGTCCTAAATGTCTCTTCTGAGCACCGGTAGCCACTATCACTGATTTAGTTGAATATTCTTTGCCGTTATCTGTTTTAACAATCTTGCCCTCTGCTCCATCAGCAACTTCTACTGCTTCTTCGCCAATAACAGTCTCTACCTCATATTTAGCTATATGGTCCCAGAAATCATAAATTAATTCAGCTCCAGTAGTTTCTGCTTTACCGAGATAATTATCAATTTCATTTGTTGTAATAACCTGACCCCCGATATCCTTGGTTAAAAGCAGGAGCTTAAGTCCTTTGCGGGCTGCATATAAAGCCGCATTTAAAGCTGCCGGTCCTGCTCCCAGAATGATCAGTTCCCATTCCATCTGAGAGAGGTCTTTAGTTTCTTTTCCAATTAAATCATTAAACTCACCCTTATTTTCTAAGGCAATTAGATCATCATAGCCCCCCAGGCTCTGATCATTAATTATAATTTGAGGTACTGTTTTGTTTCCTGTTCTTTCCTGCATCACCTCATAATTATCTCCCTCATTAATATCAATCTCAGTAAATTTTAAGCCTTTACTTTTTAAAAAAGCTTTGGCCTTTTTACAGTATGGACACCAATCTTTAGAATAAACTTCAATTTTTAACTCATTTGACATAATAAATTCCCCCTATTACTATTCTTATTTGACATAACTTGTAGTGAATGTTAACATAAATATGGTTGTAAGAAATAAAAAGAAATTAAATATTTTAATTGAGGTGAATATTAATGGCAACAGTAATGGAACATGCAGAAGAACTGGCAGAAGCAATTGTTGAGTCACAGGAATTTCAGGATTTAAAAGAAAAAGAAGAAGTTATGGTTAAAGATGAAGATGCAAAGTCAATGCTTGATAATTTAAACGCTAAGTATCAGCAGGTACAGATGATGCAGCAGAATGGTCAGCAGGTAAGTGATGAGCAGAAGCAGGAATTACAGATGATGGAACAAAAAATGAAGCAGAATGATAAAATTTCTGAATTCTATGAAGCTCAAAACCACTTTAATCAGTTAATGAACTCTGTAAATCAGGTAATTACTCAAAAACTTCAGGGAGATGAAGAAGACGCTGAGTAGTTATATATATTTGGGATTTGCAATTTAAAGTACAAATTAGAACCGCAGTCAGCTGGCTGCGGTTTTTTTATCTAATTTAAGTTGTTTCCTGCCTTATAAGCTGTGGAAAAAGCAATCTGGAGGTTATAACCTCCTGTCATGGCTGCAAGATCTATTACCTCTCCGGCAAAATATAAATTCTCAATCAGCCTGGATTCCATAGTTTTTGGATCAATTTCTTCTGTACTAACTCCACCCCGGGTTATAATTGCTCGCTTAAACCCTTTTTTTGCCTTAATATTCAATTTTAAATTCTTTAATAATTGTATCAGTTCTTCCCTTTCGGCTGCAGTAATCTGGTTTACTGTTTTTTGATAATCAATAGAAGAAAGTTCTAAGATAACTGGAATCATTTTCTGCGGCAGCAGATCTTCCAGACTGTTGCCAAAATATTTATTGGCATATTTTGAAAAATCTCTTAAAATTCTCCGGTCCAGAGTCTGATAATCAAGAGCCGGTTTTAAATCAATTAAAAGCTGATAAGCCTCTGGCCTTTGATTGATCTTCATTGAAGCAGAAAGTACTAACGGTCCATCAAGATAATCTTTTCTAATCTTTAAATCTCCAAATTCACTAAAAACTTCTTCTCCTTCTTTTAATAATCTGAGCTCAATATATTTTAATTTAAGCCCCTGAGCCTGATAAATCCAATTTTCCTTAGTTTTCAAACCACAGAGTCCCGGTTCAGCTTCAATAATTTTATGTCCTGCAGCTTTAGCAAGCTCAAATCCACTGCCGTCAGATCCAGTCTGGGGATAGGAACTTCCCCCGGCTGCCAGAATTATTTTATCTGCCTTTAACTGTCCCCGGTATTTTAGCTTAACCCCTGCTGCCTGCTTATTACTGAGCAGTATTTCTTCTACCTGGTCCTGAATAATCTCCACCTTATATTTAAATAATTCTTTCTGAATAACTTTAAGTACATCCCGGGAGCGATTTGATTTTGGGAAAACCCGGTCCCCCCTTTCAATTTTAAGAGGAAGTCCCAGTTCTTCCATAAAATAATAGAGTCTGTAGGCAT
>JBKHFK010000178.1:0-4138 GCA_046540295.1 Halanaerobium sp. | reverse complement strand
TCTACAAGTATTCATATATATTACCTCCTTTTTTTAATAAATATCTTTTTAATTTTCTAATTCTATTTTGTTAAAGCCCTGAAATATCCATTAAAAGTAATTGTTGATTTAGAGAAATTATTTTTTCTGCAATCAGCTGATCATCACTTTTTTCACCGTAAATTAAAAGCCCCTTATTTTCCTTTAAATCAAAGTTTATTTTTTTAAATAAATCAGAAAAAACTATAACCTCTATTTTTTCTTCCTGATCACTGACTGTTAAAAATGCCATTTTATTATTGCGTTTTGTGATATGTTCCTTGTAATTATTTAAATATGCTGCAGTTAATACTTTCTGATTTTCGGATACATTAATAACTTCAGCTATCGAATAAGTTTTTAAATGTTTAAGTTTATCCTGGTACTGATCAAGAGGATGAGCTGAGAGATAAATTCCTAAAAACTCCTTTTCCTGCTCCAAAATTGTCTCCGTTTTTAGTTCATCAACTTCTGTATAATTTAAATCTTCCTCCATAAACTGATTTTGATCTTCAAATAATTCTGCAAAAGACTGCTGACCCTGAGCTCGATTTTTTGATAAGTTATTATATTTATTATAAAGCTCTTCGTAGTTTAAAAGCAGCGAAGCTCTACTGTCAGCTATCTGATCAAAAGCACCTGCCTTGATAAAAGCCTCCAGACTCTGAATATTGAGTGCAGAAATATCTACTCTTTTTAAAAAGTCAATTAATGAACTGAACTTTTTTTCTTTTCGGGCCTCAACCAGAGCCTTAATTGCTCCAGAACCAACATTTTTAATTGCTTTTAAACCATAGCGGATCTTCCCCTCCCCTTCAGCTGTGAAATCATGATAGCTCCGGTTGATATCAGGTGGCATAATTTTTAGATTAATTTCGCGAGAAGCTTTAATATAATCCGCAATTTTATCCTGATTTCCCATAACCGAAGAAAATAAAGATGCCATAAATTCTTCCGGATAGTGATATTTTAAAAAAGCTGTCTGATAGGCCAGAAAAGCATAGGCAGTAGAATGTGATTTATTAAAACCATAGCCGGCAAAATACTCCATCTGATCAAAAATTTCCTGAGCAGTTTCTTCATCAATCTTCCGCTCTACTGCTCCTTTAACGAATTTTTCTCTTTCGGAAGCCACCAGCTCCAATTTCTTTTTACCCATTCCCCGCCGCAGCAGATCAGCCTCTCCCATACTGTATCCAGCCAGGCTGCTGGCAATCTCCATTACCTGTTCCTGATATAAAATCATACCAAAAGTTTCTTCCAAAATAGGTTTTAATTTTGGATGTAAATACTCCGCTTCTTTTTTACCGTGCCTGATATCAATAAAGTCATCCACAATATTGCTGCCCAGTGGTCCCGGACGCCCAAGAGCCAGCATAGCAATTAAATCATTAAATCGCTCCGGCTTCATTTTTTTATTTAAGGACTGAAATAAATATGATTCCATCTGAAAAACACCGGCTGTTCTGCCAGTTGATAAAAAGTTATATACCTCCTGATCATCCAGTGGAATATTATCAATATCAATTTTTTCCCCGTGCCGTTCTTCTATTAGTTGAAGGGTATTTTTGATTACTGTTAAATTTCTCAACCCCAGAAAATCCATCTTTAAAAGTCCCAGCGCTTCTAGATCACCCATCGGCAGCTGAGTAATTACACTCTGATCCTGTTTCTGTAAGGGCACAATCTGTGCCAGCGGTTCAGCTCCAATAATCACACCTGCTGCATGAGTTGAAATGTGCCGGGGTAATCCTTCAACTCCCCGGGCATAATCAAGTAGTTTCTTAATTTCTCCATCATTTTGATAAAGCTCCTGCAGTTTATTCTGCTCCTTTATCGATTTATCTATGCCCTGGCGGGAAGAAATTAATTTTGCTACTCGATCAACGTTAGCATAAGGAATAGCCAGCACTCTGCCAACATCTCTAACTGCAGCTCGGGCTGCCATAGTACCGAAGGTGCCGATCTGAGCAACTCTTTCGCTCCCATATCTTTTTTTAACATATTCAATAATCTGATCCCGGTTTTCATCAAAATCAATATCAATATCAGGCATGGTTAGCCGCTCCGGATTTAAGAAGCGCTCAAAAATCAACCCGTATTTTAAAGGATTAACTTTAGTAATATTTAAAAGATAGGCTACCAAACTTCCAGCAGCAGAACCCCGGCCGGGTCCAACCATAATCCCATTATCTTCTGCATATTTTACGAAATCATAAACAATTAAAAAATAAGCAGCATAACCCATTTCAAAAATAATCTTGAGTTCATATTTTAAACGCTCAACAGCCTCTTTTTCTGATGCCATCTTTTTTTGCTTTAAACCTTTAAAACACAGTTTTTTTAAGAGAGACTCCGCTGACTTTTCGTCTCCCAGATCCGGATATTCTGGCAGATAAAAATGATTAAAATCAAGATCAAGCTCAACTCTATCTGCAATTTTAACTGTATTCTGATAGGCAGAGTCTAAATTTGGGAAAAGTTGCCTCATTTCAGCCGGTGACTTATAATAAAATTCCTCTCCACTAAAGGTCATCCTGTTTTCATCATCCACAGTAGTTCCAGTCTGCAGGGCCAGCAAAATGTCCTGCAGTTCAGCATCTTCTTTGTTTAAATAGTGGCTGTCATTTGTAACAACAGCAGGAATTTTTTCTTCCCTATTCAATCTGAGTAAACCCTGGGCTGCCTCTTTTTCTTTTTGTAAATTATGATCCTGCAGTTCTAAAAAGAAATTATCCTTACCAAAAATAGCCTGATAATCAGAAACTGCCTTTTTGGCAAGATCATAATTACCGTTGATTAAAAGCTGAGGTATCTCTCCCTGCAGACAGGCTGATAAACAGATCAAGCCACTGCTGTATTCTGCCAGAAGTTCTTTATCTACCCTTGGCTTATAATAAAAACCTTCCAGCCAGGCTTTTGAGACCAGCTGAATTAAATTATGATATCCTTCTCTGTCTTGAGCCAGCAGAACCAGATGATAACGCTTCCTGGTTTTTTCAAAGCGGCTGCCGGGCGCAAGATATAATTCTGCCCCAATAATCGGCTTAATCCCCTCACTTTTAGCCTTTCTGTAAAAATCAATCATGCCGTAGAGCACACCGTGATCGGTAATTGCGGCTGCCGGCATGCCATATTCTTTTGTCTTTTTAATCAGGGAATCCACTCTGATTGCTCCATCCAGCAGACTGAAGGCTGTATGATTGTGGAGGTGGACAAAATCGGCCATTTAAATCATTCCTTTTGAATTTATACTTGTAAAATCTTGAGTTTTTTTGTATAATATAATCAAATGTTAATTTAGGAGGTGCAAGAATGAAAGAAGAAGTACAGAAATATATCGATAAAATCAGACCAAGTCTTCAGGCTGATGGTGGAGATGTTGAATTAGTTGAAGTTACTGAAGATGGTGTTGTTAAAGTTAAACTTTTAGGAGCCTGTAGTGGTTGCCCAATGTCAACCTTAACCATAAAAAATGGTATTGAAAGAACTTTAAAGCAGAATGTTGACGGTGTTAAAGAAGTAGTACCTGTTTAATTGTTTTAATTAAAGTTTTTAGCCTTTTAAATAAAGAAATTAAAAGCATCCTCAAAAGGGGATGCTTTTTTTATTTTATTCTGGCTTATCTTCTTTTTCTGCTTCTGCTTTATCTTCTGACTCCGGCTCTAACTCTTCTTCAGATATTCCTACCTCGATATCAGAAAATATGATTTTTTGAATGTCCTGTATTATCTGGCTCAATGCATATTCAGCTTCCAAATATTTTTTTACATTATTATTAATTTCAATAAAGTTCTGCAGATTTTGCAGTTTTTCTTTATCTTCTTCGCTCAATTCTTCTCCTGACATTCTTTTAGTCTGCATTTCCATCATCAAATTCTGATAATCGAGCAGCATTTTCTTTGAACCTTCTTTTGCCATTACCTTCTCCCGCAATTTTTGATAATTCTGATATTCATCAGAATTTTTCAATTTCCTTTTTAATCTTCTTGCTGTATCATGTACTGACATTAAGATTCCCCCTTTAAAATTTTAATTTCAGCTTTTATTTCCTCTTCAATTTCTATTATACCAAATGTATGATTTTTTTCCAGACGTTTATCAGTTGGTGAACCTGGAT
>JBKHFK010000177.1:0-4150 GCA_046540295.1 Halanaerobium sp. | reverse complement strand
GAATTTTCTTCTTCAGTTTGATATTTATTAACACCGACCACTGTTTTCTTTTTTTGATCAATTTCTTTCTGCTTTTGGTAAGCACTTTCCTGAATTTCTCGCTGAATATAACCTGAATTAATTGCTTCCACCATTCCTCCCAGTTGAGCTATTTCCTCTAAATATTCTCGGCTTTTTTGAACAAGAGAATCTGTTAACTCTTCCAGATAATAAGAACCTCCAAGGGGATCAATCACATCTGCAATCCCACTTTCCTCAGCAATAATCTGCTGAGTTCTTAAAGAAATTTCTGCTGCTTTTTCAGAAGGTAGAGAAAGAGCCTCATCATAGGAATTAGTATGCAGAGACTGAGTACCACCAATTACTGCTGCCAGGGCCTGGATGGTGACTCGAATAATATTATTTAAAGGCTGCCTGGCAGTTAGGGCTGTTCCAGCTGTCTGAGTGTGAAAGCGGAGCAGCTTTGATTTTTTATTTTTGGCTCCAAAGTTTTCTTCCATTAACTCAGCCCACAATCTTCGAGCTGCCCTAAATTTAGCTGCTTCTTCTATCAAATTCATCTGTGAAGCAAAGAAAAATGACAGCCGGGGAGCAAAGTCATCAATATCAAGTCCTATTTCTAAAGCAGCTTCTACATAGGTCAGAGCATCAGCTAAAGTAAATGCTAATTCCTGAACAGCAGTTGAACCTGCCTCACGAATATGATAACCACTGATGCTGATAGTATTAAAACCCGGCATTTCTTTTGAACAGTAAGCAAAAATATCTGTAATCATTCTTAAAGATGCTTCCGGTGGATAAATATAAGTTCCTCGAGCAATATATTCCTTCAGAATATCATTTTGAATAGTTCCTCTCAATTCCTCCGGAGCAATTCCTTTTTCTTCTGCTGTAACAATATACATCGCCAGAATTACTGCAGCAGGGGCATTAATGGTCATTGAAGTACTGACCTTGTCAAGAGGAATATCATTAAATAGAAGCTTCATATCTTCCACACTATCAATCGCTACTCCAACTCGACCTACCTCTCCTTCGGCCAGAGAATGATCTGAATCATAGGCAATCTGAGTTGGTAAATCAAAAGCAACACTTAAACCAGTCTGACCCTGTTTTAAAAGATATTTAAAACGCCTGTTTGTATCTTCAGCAGTCCCATAACCAGAATACTGCCTCATTGTCCAGAGTTGGGAACGATACATTGTCGAATAAACTCCTCTGGTAAAGGGAAACTCTCCCGGAAAAGAAAGATCTCTTTGATAATCAATTTGTTCTAAGTCCAGAGGTGTATAAAGGGGCTTTTTTTCATTTCCGAAATCAGAAGTGAATTCATCTTTTCTGAGACCAAAGTGCTCAACAGTTTTTTGATATTTATCTCTTTCCCATTTTTTTCTGGCTTTTTTTAAATCAGAAAGTTTATTATCCTGCTGATTTTTGTTAAATTCTCCCATAAATATAGCTCCTTTTCTTAAGTTTTAAGTCAAAACCCAGGTCAAAAGCTTTCATATTAATATCAACAGTTTCGGGAGGTACTTTTTCAATTATTGCTTTTCGAATAAATTCTACTGATACCTTTGTCTGAATTATTCTGGCAATTATTCCAAGAACAATCATGTTAGCAGAAATTTCTCTTCCAATTTCTTTTGCAGCCAGCTCAAGAATATTAAGCTGATAAACATTATCTTTAAAGTCAGGCTTAAGCACAGAAACATCAATTCTACTGTCAGCAATTATTACACCAAAACTTTTAAGATCTGATCCATATTGTTCAAAAGCTTCCTGGGTCAAACAGACTAAAAGATCAGGTTTAATAACTTTGGGAAAATCAATCTGATCTTCATCAAAAACTATTTCAGCCCTGCTGGCTCCCCCACGTGATTCAGGGCCATAGGATTGACTCTGACTGACATTTAAATTATCAACCATAACACCTGCCTCTGCCAGAATAATCCCTGCCAGAATCATACCCTGGCCGCCTGCTCCACTTAATCTTATTTCATATCTCCCCATTTATAAAGCCCCCTCTTTTTTTATTTTCTCTATAATTTTTTGATAACGTGCTGTATATTCACTTTCTGGATTATTAACTTCCTTTAAGATACCAAGAGGATACTTCTTATTCTGTTCTCGTTCACTAAGTTTTTGCCACTCTTTAAAAGCCATAGTATCCTGCTGCTGTTTTTTTAGCATTTCTACAGAATCTCCTGCCTTATTCTGTCGTCCATAACTGACAGGACACTGAGAAAAACTCTCTACAAAAGAAAAGCCTCTATGTTTTAATGCCGCCAGGTATAATTTTTTTAACTGACGAGGTTCATAAGTGGCTCCACGGGCTATAAATGTTCCTCCAGCTCCCTCTACCAGTTTTGCGAGATCAAAATTCTGATCTATATTACCATAGGGAGCAGTCGATGCCAGATCACCGGTGGGAGTCATTGGAGAAAATTGCCCACCTGTCATTCCATAAATCTGGTTATTAAACAAAATAACTGTCAGGTCAATGTTACGCCGGGCCGCATGAATCAGGTGATTTCCACCAATCGCAGAACCATCACCATCCCCGGTCATTATAATTACATTTAAATCCGGATTAGCCATTTTAACTCCTGTAGCAAAGGCAATCGCCCTACCGTGAGTTGTGTGTAGGGTATCAAAATTTAAATAACCGGTCGCTCTACCAGAACAACCAATACCGGAAATCACAACCGTTTTATCCTGATCAAAATTACTTTCCGCAAAAGCTCTTATAAATGAGTTTAGAATTGTGCCATGCCCACAACCTGGACACCAGATATGGGGAAGTTTATCTTTTCTTAAATACTTTTCAAAATCCATTATAATACCTCCTCCAGCAGTGCCCTTATTTCTTCTGGTTTAATTAATTCACCTGCATAAGAATTTATACCGACAACTCTGGCCTGTCCTGCAGCTGCTCGCTTAACTTCTTTAATCAGCTGTCCCTGATTTAATTCAGGTACAATAATCGTTTCAACCTGAGAGGCAAGTTCTGCCACTTCTTTTTCTGCAAAGGGCCAGATTGTCTGCAGTTTAAACCACCCTGCTTTAAGCTTATCTTTCCTCCCTGTATTAACAGCACTAATTGCTGTTCTGGCTGCAGAACCATAACTTAAAACTGCAACCCGATCATCTTTTCTAATATCTTTTTGGCAGAAAATTATTTGATCAAGATTATTATGCAGTTTATCATGCAGACGATCCTGCATCAGCTTTGCTGTTTGATTTTTGCCATCTGGAAAGCCGCTCTGATCATGAAAAAGACCACTTGTATGATATTTATATCCACTGCCATAATCAGCCATTGGAGGAATTAAATCATCTGTTAACTGATATGGTAGATAATAATCAGGATCCTCTTCAGCAGCTGGCTTTTTTCTATCGATAATTTCAATTTCTTCAGTACTTCTTAAAAATATTTTTTCTCTTAAGTGACCTATAACTTCATCAAGCAGCAAAACTACAGGCTGTCTAAATTTTTCACTTAGATTTACAGCTTTAATTGTCAGCTCATAACTTTCTGCTACAGATGCAGGAGCCAGCGCAATTATCTCCTGGTCTCCGTTTCTACCCCAGCGGGTCTGCATTACATCTCCCTGAGAGGGGGATGTAGGTAGGCCGGTTGAGGGTCCTACTCGCTGTACATTAACTACTACTACCGGCACCTCAACCATAGTAGCAAAACCCAGATTTTCCTGTTTTAGTGCAAATCCTGGTCCACTGGTGGCTGTAATTGCTTTTTTACCGGCAAGTGAAGCACCTACTGCTGCTGCCATCCCTGCAATTTCATCTTCCATCTGTAAAAACTTACCGCCAATTTTAGGCAGTTCTCTGGCAAATCCTTCTGCAATTTCGGAAGCAGGAGTGATTGGATAACCCGCAAAAAATTCTACCCCAGCAGCCAGAGCTCCCTCTACAACTGCCTGATCACCCTGAGTTAAGAGAGCTCTTTTTTCAGGTCTAAATATCTTAGTTTTCATCACTTGCCACCACCTTCAATACAAAGTCAGGACAGATCAGCTCACAGTTATGACAGCCAATACATCTTTCCAGGTTATGAATCTCTACTCTTTTTTTTCCGGTAATTAGAATATCAGTCGGACAGACCGAAACACAGATTCCACAATTCTTACAC
>JBKHFK010000176.1:0-4164 GCA_046540295.1 Halanaerobium sp. | reverse complement strand
TTACTTTATTTTTGAGGAAATCCTGCATTGTCCGCGGCGAAAACTGAGAAGAATACATCGTCAAAACAACCATAATAGTGGAAAAAGAGACTGTGATCATAGCAAATAATGAGCCAGCAATTGTTGAAAGTATAGTCTTTGAGAGATCATAAGAAGTAAAAAAATATGATGGCAGAACATCAACAAGTTGGCTGCTGTACCGATATTCAATAAAAATAACTAAAAATGAGAGTAGTGTTGCAGAGATAGCATAAATTGATGGGATAAAGTATATTTTATTTTCTATATTGTGCAGAAATTTAAACTTCAAAACTGCCACTTCCTCTATTTAGATCTTTAATTTTATACTTAATAATTCTGATTTCCCTTCTATCATTTAATTTCAACATAATTACTAAATATCCTTTTTTTCTAAGTGAAAGTTGATAATAGTTCTAGATTTATTTATAATTAATTTAAAGAGTAAATTAAGATATGAAATAGGAGGCTGATAAAATGAAATATGTTAAATTAAATTCTGGTGATCAGATGCCGCTTTTAGGGCTGGGAACCTGGCAGTTAAGAGGAGAACAGTGCACAAATTCAGTTAAAGAAGCGTTGGATATTGGTTATAATCACATTGATACTGCTGATGGATATGATAATCATCAGGCTGTTGGGAAAGGAATTAAAGAAAGTGGAGTAGATAGGGAAGAATTGTTTATAACTTCTAAAATCAAACCAGAAAACCTGCATTATGATGATATTAAATCAGATGCCCAGAGATTTCTGGATGAACTAGATATTGAGTACCTTGATCTGATTTTAATTCACTGGCCCAGTAAAAACATACCACTGGAAGAAAGCCTTAAAGCTTTTAAAGAAGTTAAAGAAGAAGGGCTGGCTAAAAATATTGGAGTCAGCAATTTTACTATCAATCACCTTAAAGATGCAATGGAGATTGAACCTGGCTTAGTTGCAGTCAATCAGGTAGAATTCCACCCGACACTATATCAAAAAGAACTGCTTGATTTCTGTCAGGATAATGGAATTGTGCTGACAGCTTACAGTCCTCTGGCAAGAGGAGAAGTTTTTAAAAACAAAGTAATAAAAGAGCTGGCAGAAAAATATGATAAATCAGCTTCTAAGCTTACCCTTAAGTGGATGATTGAAAAAGATGTTGTGGCTATTCCCAAGGCCAGTTCCAGAGAACATTTAGAAGCTAATTTTGATCTTTTTGACTGGGAACTGCCGGCTGAAGCTGAGGAAAAAATGGACCAGCTGAATGAAGATAATCGTCTGATAGATCCCGACTGGGGAGAATTTGATTATTAATAGTGATAACTTAATAATGGTACCGGGTACCTGGGAATTATCCCCAGATACCCGGTACTATTTACTGAAACAACTATTTTTCTCGTAAAGCATGATTAAAAATATAGTAAGCAAAATCATCTGCTGCAGCAGGATGGTTTAAAATATTATATTCAAGCTCTTCATATTTGTTTTTTAGTTCTTCCATCCGCTCAGGTATATCCTGACTTACATGATATCCAGCAAAAATAAAAAGAGGCAGTATGCCAATCTTTTTATATCCTTTTTCCAGCAGTTCTGAAATTACTGTCTCAAGTTGTGGAGAAGCAAATTCCAGACAGGCTCCTTTTATTTCAGCATAGTTACCGCTTAAATCAGTCAGATCAACCTGATCACTAACTACTGAGAGAGCACCAAATTCTTCACTTTTTTTGCTTTCAGAATTGATTTGCCTCAGTTTTTCAATAAAATTTTTAAACTCCTGATTACTCTCTTTTCTTTTACTTCCGTGACTGACAACAACTAAAACTCTATCATTATCCATTATAATTCCGCCTTTAATTTTTTTAGAACCTGGTAGTTGGCATCAATTGTTTTATCCAGATCTTGATTACTTAAAGCTAAAGAAATAAAATTGGCTTCAAACTGTGAAGGAGGTAGATAAATTCCAGCCTCTATCATTTCTTTAAAATAAGCAGCAAAAAGTTTCTGATCACAGCTTTTAACATCCTGATAGTTTTTCACAGCTTTCTCTCTAAAAAACAGAGTAAACATTGAACCAACCCGATTAAAATAAGCCGGGAATTCGAGTTCATTGATGTTCTTTTTAAATCCTGCTTCTATTTTTTTCGCTTTTGCTTCCAGTTTTGAATATATCTTTTTATTTTTTAATTCCTTTAAGGTAGCAAGACCGGCCTGCATGGCCATTGGATTACCGGATAAAGTTCCTGCCTGATAAACCGGGCCAGCAGGAGCAACAAAATCCATAATTTCTTTTTTGCCTGCATAAGCACCAACCGGCATTCCACCACCAATAATTTTACCAAAGGTACTTAAGTCCGGCTCAATCTGATAAAGTTCCTGTGCTCCACCACGAGCCAGGCGAAATCCAGTCATTACTTCATCAAAGATTAAAAGAGCACCATTTTTGCGGGTTATTTCCCTTAAAAATTCTAAATAATCTGGCTCAGGAGCAATAACTCCCATATTTCCAGTAACCGGTTCTAAAATAAGACCCGCAATCTCAGAGCCATATTCTGCAAAAACTTTTTCTACAGCCTGCTGATCATTATAAGGAACTACAATTGTTTCTCTGGCTGTATTTTCGGTTACTCCCGGGCTGCCTTTAATTCCAAGAGTTGCAACTCCAGAACCTGCATCAACTAAGAGGCTATCTCCATGTCCGTGATAACAGCCTTCCAGTTTAATAATCTTATCACGACCGGTATAACCTCGGGCCAGCCTGATCGCACTCATCGTAGCTTCAGTTCCGGAATTGACCATCCTCACTTTATCAACTGCCGGGTAAAAATCTACTATCAATTCTGCAATCTCTGTTTCAATTTCAGTTGGTGCACCAAAACTTGTCCCTTTTTTAAGCTGTTTTTTTAATTTTTTCTGTACCTGAGGAGGATTATAGCCTAAAATCATCGGTCCCCAGGAATTAACATAATCTAAATACTGATTACCATCAATATCGTAGAGATAAGCGCCTTCTCCCTTTTCTATAAAGATTGGGTCCATCTCCACAGCCGCAAAAGCCCTGGCCGGACTGTTCACCCCACCTGGAATTAGTTTTTTAGCCTTTTTGAAAGCTTTAGCTGACTTTTTTCTCTTATCTTTCACATTATCAACTCCTTAGCTGGTTCAGCATAAATTTTTTCAGTTCAGAAATTCGCTTTAAAGCTATTAGACCTTTTTCATTATTTCTGATATTTCTGTTTTCAGGGAAGAAAAATTTTCTTTTCTATCTTTTTTATTGACTGAAAAAGAATTATTAACTCTGATCTTTATTTGATTAAAAGGCAGCGGCAGTTTTAAATTGTCCCACCTATTTGTTAAAGTTATTTTATGTTTGACTTCAATGTTTAAAGGAAGAATCTGTCTTCTGGAAAAAAGAGCCATTATAAAAGCAAAATCTTTTATTTCATGTTCCGGTCCGGATGGTCCATCAACTGACATCACCAGATTAGCATTTGTTTCCTGATTTATCTTTTTTCTAAGCTTAAAAATATAATCTCCATCTGCTGCCTGATCTGGTAAGCGGAGCACATCATAGCCAAAATATTTGCTGATCCTGGTGATTACACCACCACGTTTATTTTTCGTAGTAATTATATTCAACCTTTTCCCTTTTAAAAAAGGATAATAGGAGTAGCTGTCTCCATGCCAGATAAAAACTACAAATTTTTCTGGGTATTCAGTTTCTAAATATTCCAGCCTGCCGCTCTTTTCGACCCTGCTTGTTTTATAAACAAAATCTATATAATAATATAAACAGGCACTGATAATTTTTTCTTTTAATTGACTTAGACTCTCCATAACAACACTCCTGCCGTTAATTATTTAAATTAAAGCTGTTGATTATTCTTTTAACCACTGAACCGCACTGTCTGCCCAATAGGTGATTATTATATCTGCACCTGCTCTTTTAATTGAAGTTAAAATTTCTAAAGCAACACTTTTCTCATCAATCCAGCCTTTTTCTGCTGCTGCCTTAACCATAGCATATTCTCCACTTACATTATAAGCAGCAATCGGTAAGTTGAATTTATCTCTGGCCTGCTGAATAATATCTAAATAGGATAAGGCAGGTTTGACCATAATAATATCTGCACCTTCCTCAACATCAAGTTCCATCTCTCTTAAAGC
>JBKHFK010000175.1:0-4190 GCA_046540295.1 Halanaerobium sp. | reverse complement strand
GAGCATTATCTGAAGGAGATTTTGAAGGGTCAAGTTTAATTTCTATTTCTTCCTGATCATCACTGTAATAATCATTAACTACAATTTTTTCATCACCGCGATTAATCTGATAAATATTAGCTGTAATTAACTCACCCATCTTTTTATATTTTTCTGCATCTTTACTTTCCTGTAGCTGTTTTTTTAACTTTTTCTGTTTTTTTATGTTCTTATTTAAATAATTATTGACTACTTTATTTAATTCTCTAATTGCCCGCTTTAATTCTCTATCCTTTAAAAATTCTTTAAAGTAATAATCCATCATCTGATCCAGGTTTTCAAAAGTTTTAATTTTTTCAGGATCTCTGTGGTTGAGAATAAAAGCAGAAATATAATCTACTTCCCCATTTTCAGTTGCAATCACCGGTTTATAAAGACCCTTTCTAAATTCGGAAAAAAGTTTAAGCATTGATTCTGCTATTTTATTTTTTTGACTGTCAGTTAGGCTGTTATAATTCTCGGAGGGATCTATCCCTGCTCTATAGACAATTTCGCGAGCTGAGTAGGGACCGATACCTCTAAAATTATACATTACTGCTCTAAAAGCTGCCTGTGAAAAATCTTCCTCAACTATCTGTCTGAATTCTTCTTTATTCTTAAGCTCAAGCGGATTTAATTTATTCTGTGCCGGTGGCTTTTCATATTTAATTCCGGGATAGAGCTGCCGCTCTGTGTTTTGTTTTTCAGTGATTCTTTTCATGGCATCAAGAACCATCTCATTATCATCTAGGAGAATAACATTACTGTATTTACCCATTAATTCAGCAATTAGTGAAAATTCTTTTCCTCTTTTTTCAATATCAATTCTAACCATTCGTTCAAAGTCAGGTTGGACTATATTTTGAATATAGGAGTTTTTTAAATATTTACGGAGCATCATACAGAAATCTGGTGGATAAGAAGGGAAGTCAAAATCCAGTTCTGTGAGATTAATCCTTGCTCCCTGAGGGTCGGTAGAAATTAAGAGTTCTAAATTCTGATTATTATTTCTTAAACGTATAATTAAGTATTTTTTATCTATTTGATAAGCCTTTTCGATTCTAGCACCAATTATTTTTTCTTTTAAATTATCTTTAAGTGCAGATAACATAATTCCATCAAAGGCCATACATATCACTCCATTCTTTAATATATTTCTTTAAGTATAAAAGAAACTCAGCTTAGAGTCAATTATTTTAAACATTTGTTTACTGCAAAGAGCTCGCTTAACCCTTGTCAAAAAAGTAATGCTGTGGTATCATTAATAAAGATAAGGAGCGAAGTTGTATAAGATAAATAAGATTTTGGGAGGTAAAAATAATGGAAGTTAATTTAATTAATATTGGTTTTGGTAATATTATTGCAGCAAATAGGGTGATTGCAGTAGTCAGTCCAGAATCAGCCCCTATAAAAAGAATTATTCAGGAAGCACGAGAAAGAGGAATGCTAATTGATGCTACCTATGGACGTCGGACCAGAGCGGTTATTATTACTGATAGTGATCATGTTGTATTATCTGCAATTCAGCCAGAAACCGTCTCACACCGTTTAGAAGACGAAAAATAAAGTGGGGGTATATTTCATGTCAAAAGGATTATTATTTGTTTTATCCGGACCATCAGGTGTGGGAAAAAATACTGTTCTTGACGCATTATTTGAAGAATTTGATGGAGTTTCTTATTCTGTCTCTGCAACTACCAGAGAAAGAAGAAAAGGTGAGGTGGATGGAGAAGATTATTTCTTTATTTCAGAAGCTGAATTTAAAGAAATTGAAGAAAATGATGGTTTTATAGAAAGTGCGGTAGTTCACGGTCATTATTATGGAACTCCTAAAAAGTTTGTAGATCAAAAATTAGAAGAAGGAGAAGATATAATACTGGAGATTGATACTCAGGGTGCAAAACAGGTTCGAGAAAAATATCCAGAAGCAGTGTATATCTTTTTAGTTCCACCTTCCCTAGAAGAATTAGAAAATAGATTAGATAAAAGAGGCTCTGAGAGTGATAAGAGCAAAAATTTACGCCTTAACAATGCCCGTCAGGAATTAAAAGAAGTACATAAATATGATTATGAAGTTATAAATGATAGTTTATCAGATGCAGTTAAAGAAATTAAAAGGATAATTATTAAGGAACAAAAAAGGAGAGATTCAAAATGATTACTGAACCCTCTGCAGAAAAATTAGCAGATAAAGCTGACAGCCTGTATACGGTTATTATTCTAGCAGCAAAAAGAGCCAGACATCTTAATGAAAGTGGACAAAAAATCTTAGAAGAATACAGAAGTCATAAATTAGTTTCAAGAAGTTTAGAAGAAATTGAAAAAGATAAAATCACATACGAAAAAAGAAATGAAAATTAATTATTTTGCTAAATTTGTTTTATTAAACAAGTCTATTATAGAAATTTAATTAAAGGAGTAATAAAATGTCTGCAAATATTGTTTTAGGTGTAACAGGAGGAATAGCAGCTTATAAATCTCTGCAGGTCGCAAGTAATTTAACCAAGCTAAATCATAATGTTTTTACAATTATGACTGAGTCTGCAGCCGAATTTATTAATCCAATAACTTTTCATTCAATAACACATCAGCCTGTAGAAAGTAAACTATTTAGTAATACTACCAGTGAGGTTAAACATATTGGTCTGGCAGATAAAGCAGATCTATTTTTAATTGCTCCTGCAACTGCCAATTTTATAGCTAAAGCCGCTGCAGGAATAGCTGATGATCTGCTGACAACAGTAATTCTGGCCACACAGGCTCCAATTATGATTGCTCCTTCAATGAATGTGCATATGTTTGAAAACCCTGTTGTGCAGAGAAATATGCAGACCTTAGAAGACTCAGGCTATCATATTATTACTCCTGATGCCGGTTATCTGGCCTGTGGTTATACAGGTAGGGGACGTCTGCCAGAGCCGGAGAGGCTGGTAGAGGAAATCAGGAGAGAACTTTCTAAAAAGGATCTAAAAAACAAAAAAGTTTTAATTACTGCCGGTCCAACCAGAGAAGCCATCGATCCAGTTCGTTTTTTGACAAATCACTCCAGTGGTAAAATGGGCTATGCCCTGGCCAGAACAGCCGCCTATCGAGGGGCAGAGGTGAAACTTATTTCCGGTCCAACAAATTTAGAAACACCTTTAGGAGTGGAACTAAAACAGGTAGAAAGTGCTGCTCAGATGAAGGAAAGTGTTTTTAAAGATTTTAAAGATGCTGATATTATTATCATGGCAGCAGCTGTTGCAGATTATAGACCACAGTCATACAGCAGTCAAAAAATCAAAAAAAGCGATGAAAATTTAACTTTAAATCTGGTAAGGAACACTGACATTCTGGCTGAACTCGGCAGAATGAAAAAGAAATCACAATTATTAATTGGATTTGCTGCTGAAAGTGAAAACTTATTAGAAAATGCCGGCCAAAAGTTACGAAAGAAACAGGCAGATTATATAATTGCAAACGATATCAGTAATCAGGATATTGCTTTTGGTAGTGATAAAAATCAGGTGAGTATTTTAACTGAAGAAGGCAGTGTTCGGCTGCCGCTGCTAAAAAAAGAAAAGCTGGCAGATAAAATATTTGACTACATTCTGGATGCAGAAAGAAAATAAATGATTAAAGTGAAATAAGGTGATTAAAATTATTGATCCGGTAATGATCAGGATTTTTTCTCTTGAGATAAGGTGGTATGGTTTTTTAATTGTTTCAGCCCTTCTTATCTCACTTTTTATGCTTAATTATCTTTTAAAAAAAGAAAAAAACTTTGATTTTGAATTCTTCTTAGATTTTTTAATAATAGCCTTTCCTTTGGGAGTTATTGCTGCCAGAATATACTATGTTATCTTTAATCTGGATTATTATCTTAATCAGCCTCTTAAAATTCTGGCAATTTATGAAGGTGGTCTGGCAATTCATGGAGGATTGCTGCTTGGAATTGCAGTTTTATTTCTGCTGGCTAAAAAAAGAAATAAAAGATTTTTGCCTGCCCTTGATTATTTAGCTCCTCTGACTGCCTTTACTCAGTCTGTAGGTCGCTGGGGTAATTTTATTAATCAGGAGGCTTATGGTAAAGTTGTAGAAGAAAGCTACTTTAATTTTTTTCCTGAATTTATTAAAAAACAGATGTATATAGAGGGTGCTTACAGAGAGCCCACTTTTTTTTACGAATCAGC
>JBKHFK010000174.1:0-4197 GCA_046540295.1 Halanaerobium sp. | reverse complement strand
ATAAAATGCCAGTTTGTTAATGCTGAAGTGGTAGATGGAAGTAAGCTTGTTCAATTCAGTAAGCAGTATAGAAGAAAAATAAAAATAAAATCTGCTAAAAAGCCATTACTGTTAATTAAAATTGATGATCCAGAAAATATAGATAAACAATTATTAAAAATGTTAAGGGATCTTAAAGACATCTAAATTTAGATTTTTATGGCAGCAGAAAAGAATAATGAAATACAAAAGGGTGTAAATAATGGCTGAAAACACAAAAAAAGGCAGTTTTATAAAAGGAGCAGCTATTTTGACAGCGGCCGGCCTGGCAGCCAGAGTAATGGGTTTTGGCTATCGGGTTATCCTGACCAGAATTATTGGGGCAGAGGGGATGGGGCTCTATCAGATGGCTTATCCTATATATACTGTTTTACTGGTTGTTTCTAGATCTGGTATTCCTGTAGCACTCGCTAAACTGATTGCTGATAAAATAGCTGTCGATAAGAAAAAAGAAGCTTATAAGATATTCAAAGTTGCCAGAAAGATGAGCTTTATAGTTGGCTTAATAATTTCAATCATTATGGCACTATCAGCTAAACCACTGATTTTGCTGCTTTCTCTTGATCCACGTTCATATTATGCAGTACTGGCGATTTCCCCTGCTATTTTCGTAGTTTCAATTATGGCCTCTTATCGCGGTTTTTTTCAGGGGCTGCAGGATATGGTGCCAACTGCAAAATCACAAATTTTAGAACAGTTTATTCGGATGTTTACTATGATTGGTCTTGTTGTTTTTCTGGTTCCTTTTGGACTTGATTATGCAGCTGCCGGTGCCAGTTTTGGTGCAGTCAGTGGAGCATTTGCCGGGCTTTTGATTTTATTATATATCTACACGAAAAGAAAAAAGAAAATATTTAGTTTTTTAGAAGGTGGATATGATTCAATTGAACTGAGTACCAAGAGTGTTGTTAAAAGGATAGTTTCTCTCGGAATTCCAATTACTCTGGGAGCCCTTGTAATGCCGGTGATGAGTCTGGTGGATCTAGTTTTTGTTCCAAACAGACTTCAGGCAGCCGGATATATGGTCAGAGAAGCGACTACTTTATATGGTATGTTTTCTGCTGTAGCAATGCCGCTGGTCAATTTTCCTACTATTATTACCGTTTCACTATCAGCAAGTCTTGTTCCTGCAATTGCAGAGGCTTTTACTCTGGGTAAGCAGAAATTAATAAATTACAGGACAGAAACGGCTTTAAGATTAACAATTTTAATTTCTCTGCCTTCTGCAGCCGGACTTTTTCTGCTGGCTGAGCCTTTAACAGAAATCATCTTTGCGGAAGCAGGGGCAGCAGTTCCTCTTCGTTTTGCAGCCTGGGGTGTCTTTTTTATAGCTCTACAGCAGACAAGTACTGGCATTTTAAATGGAATTGGCAAAACCTCTATTCCAGCTCGAAATTTAATGATTGGAGCAGTTTTTAATGCGGTTATTAATTATACTTTAACAGCAATACCACGCTTTGGAATTCGGGGTGCAGCATTGGGAACAACAACTGGATTTGCAGTTGCAGCTTTTCTAAACCTGTATTATGTAAAAAAAGAAAGTGGTTTTACCATAAACAGCAGATCTATGATTTTAAAACCGGCTGCCTCTGTATTTTTGATGAGTGTTTTTGTCAAAGTCTTTTATAATTCTTTTAAATATTTATTAGAAATATATAATCTGCCTTATGCCTATCAGCTAACTACTTTTACTACTGTAGCTGCAGCTGCAATTTTTTATTTTGCTGTATTACTATTATTTAAAGAGATTAAATATAATGATATAGCTATGCTTCCGCTTTTTGGTAAAAAAATGGCTGACTTATTAAAAAAATATGGTATTTTCAAATAAAAAGGTGACTATGGAATGATAGAGTATATAATTGATCTAGGAGGTTTAATTTTGGAAAAGCAAAATAAAACAAAAATTTTATCTGAATTGGATAAATTAATTGAAGTTATGGCAATTTTAAGGGGACCAGATGGATGCCCCTGGGACAAAAAGCAGGATTATTATTCAATTAAGGAGAATATAATAGAAGAAGCTTACGAAGTTGTAGAAGCATTAGAGAAAAATGACATTCCAGCTTTTAAAGAAGAATTAGGAGATTTATTACTGCAGGTAGTCTTTGAATCCCAGATTGCTTATGAAAAAGGTGACTTTGATTTAGCTGATGTTGCCAGGGTGCTAAGAAAAAAACTGATCAGGCGCCACCCACATGTCTTTGCCGAAGTAGAAGTGGAAGGTTCTACAGAAGTATTAAGAAATTGGGAGCAGATTAAGCAGCAAGAAAAACAGGGTAAAGATCAGTTCAATTCTTTACTGGATAAATTTAATCAGGGACAGAGTGCTTTAAATCAGGCATATGATATTCAGGAAATTGCTGCCGGAGTAGGATTTGACTGGAAGAAATTAGAGCCAGTTTTAAATAAAATTGAAGAAGAGTTTAGTGAATGCAAGGAAATCATTGGGGCAAATCCAGACAACACTGTCTTTGCTGAAGATGATTTAAATTCCGAAGAACAGAAACAATTGGAGTCTGAAATAGGAGATTTGCTTTTTGCTGTAGTTAATCTGGCCCGTTTTAAAAATATAAACCCTGAAATCGCATTATTAAAGACAATTTTAAAGTTTAAAAATAGATTTAAATTTATTGAACAAAAAATTAGTGATAGAAAGTCAGAATTTGAAGATTATAACTTGAATGAGTTAGATGAATTATGGAACCAGGCCAAAAATCAAGAATAAATTATACAGGAGGATTAAAAGAATGAAAAAGAAATTCATCATTTTTACAACTATTATAACTATATTTATGACCTTTGGAATTATAACACCTACTTTAGCCTTTGATATTGAACCAGAATCTGCAATTTTAATGGAAGCAGAAACAGGTCAGGTTTTATTTGAAAAAAATGCTGATCGAGTTTTACCACCGGCAAGTATTACTAAAATTATGCCACTTTTAATTGCTATGGAGGAAATTGAAGATGGAAGCATTTCACTGGATGATCAGGTTTCTATCAGTCGCTATGCAGAGTCAATGGGAGGATCACAGATTTATCTGGCTTCTGATACCCAGGTTGAATTGGAAAAATTGCTTAAAGCTGTAACAATTGCTTCTGGAAATGATGCCAGTGTAGCTATTGGTGAACATATTGCAGGTACATATAGCAACTTTATTGCTATGATGAATGAAAAGGCTGAAGAACTAGGGATGGATTCAACAAATTTTACAAATTCTACCGGTCTTCCTGATTCTGATCATTATTCTACAGCAAGAGATATATCTATTATGGCACGAGAACTGGCAAAATATCCGCAGATTCTGGAATGGGCTTCAATTTGGACTGAGACAATTGACATTCCTGGTCGTCAGGCTATGCTGGTTAATACAAATAGTTTAATTAACAAATATCCAAGTCTGGATGGCTTAAAAACCGGACATACACAGGAAGCTGGATTCTGTCTTGCTTCAACAGCCAAAAAAGGAGATGTTCGTTTAATAGCAGTTGTTTTAAAGGGTGATACCCTTAATGAAAGAGAAGAAGCGACAACCAGGATGCTGGATTACGGTTTTAATGCTTTTTCAAAAAGGAAAATAGCCGCTGCTGGTGATGAAATACAGAATATCCCTGTCGAAGAGTCTGCCGACCGGGTTACTGTTGGTGAAGTATCAGAAGATTTAAATGTTATGGTTCAGAAGGGTAAGGAAAAAGAAATTTCTCAGGAAGTTGAAGTCGATGATTCATTGACTGCTCCAATTGAAGCTGGTAGTGTGCTTGGTAAGCTAACTGTATATCGAGACGAAGAAACAGTTTCTTCTGTAGATATTGTTGCACCTGAAGAAATAGAAAGAGCCAATATCTTTGTGCGTCTCTGGAGAAATGCAATTGGTTTTGTTCAAGGTTTTTTCTCTTAGTATTTAATATACACTGTTAAAAAAAGTTATTATATGTAGATCTCAATTATAAACTCCATTCAGATAGGATTACTGAATGGAGTTTATAAAATAAATAGAAATTTTTTTAGAAAACATCTTGACACTAATATAATAAAATGTTACTATATTAAACGTTGCAGCAATAATTAAATTTGCTGTAAAATCTTATGAAAAATCTTTTTAACTCTTGACAATTGGCTGAATTGATGCTATGATAATGTATGTCGCTGAAAAG
>JBKHFK010000173.1:0-4212 GCA_046540295.1 Halanaerobium sp. | reverse complement strand
ACAGGTAATCTGTTTATTGGTGAAGAACAGGTTATTATTTTAGAACCGGAAGACGCTTCCGCCAGACTGGAAACTGTAGAAGTAGGTATTTCCCTGGAAGTAAGTCCAAGAATTATTAATAATGATGAAGTTGAATTAAATATTTCTCCTTCTTTCAGTCATTTTACGGAAGAGATGGACCAGAGGCTGAGAATCAGGCGCAGTGAAATTTCTTCTACTATCTATACTAAAAATAATGAAACACTTGTTATGGCAGGAATGACCATTGAAAACAGAAGAGATAATGTGCGTAAAGTACCTATCCTGGGAGATATTCCTCTTGTTAGATGGCTTTTCCGTCAGGAAATAAAAGAAGATTCGGAAAGAGAATTATTTATCTTTATCACAACTGAAATATTAAATCCGGGAGCATAGGGGGTAGTTATAATGAAATATTATAAACAATATTTCTTATCTACACTCTGCCTTTTAACTATAATCATAATTTCTGTGATATTTTCAACAACAGTTTTTGCTAACTTGGAGCCTGAAGGGAAAGATGAGATTAACAGTTTAAAGTTTGACAGGCAGCTGTCAGTTGATCATATTTTATACAGACTGCAGATAATAGATATTACCACTAAAAATATGTCAAAATTTAATTTAAGTCGACTGGAATATGCAGCAGAAGAATCTGAGCGGGAAATTAATTTAATCAATCGCGAAGAATTAATGCAGATTTTTGGCTCAGAATTTGAATTGGAGCTGGAAAAAGTATATGAACAGGAAAAAGAAGAGCTGATTTTAGGTCCGCGGATTTTGGTAGCACCCGGATATCCAGCCAGTATGTATGTTGCACAGGAGGATCTGTTTTTAGATGCAGAGTATACTGAGTTAGAAACTTATACAAACACCTTTGAACTTGAGGTTTTTCCTGAAGGCGGATTTGATGAGGATAATAATCTTTTTACTGCTGTAAATTTAAGAACAGGTGAGGGTACTACAGGTCTGGAAACAGATCTCTGGATCAGAGCCCATCAGCCCCATCTACTAGCTGTGATGGAAAGTTCAAAAAAAGAAGAGATCAAAAGCTTAAACGGCAAAAATTCAGCTAAGGAAAAAAGATACTTTGCTCTTTATCTAACTGCCAGACCGGTTGGTGTCCTCACACTGCCTGATCTTTCTACCAGCCTTGCTGGCCTGGAAAAAATATTTAATGATTCCGAGCTTGCAAAAAATGAGAGCGGAATTATTTTAAAATTAGCCTATGATGAAAATAGTGATAATAATTATGGAATTTCATTAACTGGATTTTATCAAAATGATTTTAGTTTGGGATTAGATTTTAAAATTAATGAAATTCTAACAAACAGAAATACAGCAGCTGTAATGGGCAATTTTTATGATAATCTCTGGCTGGGAGCTGAATTGATTTATACTGAAGCTGAAGAACTTGAGTTAGCTCTAAAACTAAAGGATATGGTAGAGATTGGATCACTGCAACTTAGTGCAAGTATTAATCCCCTTTCCTATAATTTTGATAGCGAAAATAATTATCTAACCTGGTATTTAAGAGGGGAAACAGTTTTGCAGCAAAAGCTGCAGTTTGCCTTAGAATACAAATCATTATCGGATTATGATTTTGCTGAAGTCAACTTAGAATATCATATTAATAACAAAAGTATATTGCTTGGTTATACCTGGAATTTAGATATAGAGGAAGAGGAAGCTTACTGGATTGGTTTCCAGTATAAATTTTAAATTGTTCTTGGTCATTTAATTACTTAGATTAAGAACATTTAAAGCAGCAGTTTAAGTGTTAACTAACACTTTTCCACTACAAGGCAGGGGCTGAAAATTCAGCCCCTGAACTTAAAATTTAGTTATTCCAGGGTTATAATACCCTGTTTAGCCCCGGTATTTTTATCGGGGTTTATTTGATTAGCTGATTAAAAAATTTCAAAAACTAAATTTAAGGCTTTAAAAAAGATTAGAAAGCTGAGGCTTTAAAATATTAGTAAAAACACTAAAATACTGTAAAAATAAAAATTTAGCTGGACAATTAAATTATTCTATTATATAATTCGACTATGAGTCATATTGACTGCTGGTCAGTTTTGGTTTTTTACTAAGAAAATATGTGTTTTATTATAATTTTAGGAGGAGATTTTTTGTGGGTGCATTAGATGGAGTAAAAGTTATTGATTTAAGTCATGTTTTAGCAGCACCATTTGCGACAATGATTTTAGCAGATCTGGGTGCAGAAGTAATCAAGGTTGAGCCACCTTATGGTGATGATTCAAGACAGTTTGGTCCTTTTGTTGAAGATGATCTGGGTAATCAAAAAAGTGGTTATTTTATGAGTATCAATCGCAACAAAAAGAGCATTGTCTTAAATTTAAAAGAAGAAAAAGGAAAAGAAATATTAAGAAATTTAATCAGTGAGGCAGATGTAGTTGTAGAAAATTACCGCCCAACTACAATGAAAAAGCTGGGTTTTTCTTATGATGAATTAAAGAAAATCAAAGAAGATATTATCTACTGTTCAATCTGTGGTTTTGGTCATGATGCTTTAGAAGAATATGCAAGCAAACCGGCCTATGATATGGTTGCCCAGGCCTACAGCGGTTTGATGAGCATTACCGGTCCTGAAGATGGAGAACCCTGCCGGGTAGGAAGTTCGATCGGTGATATTATGGCCGGACATCAGGCAGTAATTGGAATCTTAAGTGCGTTACGCTATCGCGATCAAACAGGAAAGGGTCAGCATGTTGATATGGCTATGGTAGATGGTCTGGTTTCAGTGTTGGAAAATGCTATTGCCAGATACACAATGGCTGGAGAAGTTCCAGGACCTTTAGGTGGAGCTCATCCAACAATTGTACCTTTTCAGTCTTTTAAAACAAAAGATAATTATATTGTAACTCCAATTGGTAATAATAATTTATGGCAGAAATTCTGCCAGGCTCTAGAAATGCCTGAACTGGCAGATGATGAGAGATTTAAGACCAATCCTTTAAGAGCAGAAAATAAAGGAGAGTTAATCCCAATTCTGGCAGAAAGACTAAAAGAAAAGACTACTGCAGAGTGGGAAGAAATTTTTGAAGAATATGATCTCCCTTATTCTCCTGTAAATACAGTAGATAAGGTAGTGGAAGATAAAAACTTAAAATACAGAAATATGATTGTCGATTTGGAACAGCCGGGGCTTGGAAAAGTAAGAGTGGCCGGTTCACCTTTCCATCTCTCGGAAACACCGGGAGAGGTTAAAACTCATGCCCCTGCTATGGGAGAACATACAGATGCTGTGTTGAGAGAAAGTCTTGGTTTAAGTGATGATCAGATTAAGGAAATGCGTGAGCAGGGAATTATCGAGTAATAAGAAAATAATTATTAGAAAAATAAAAGATAGATTTAATTTAGCTGAAATGATAAAGGAGTGGAATAATGGAGATTATTGGTATGGGCTTTGTAGCATTTTTTATGCTGCTGGGTTCATTGTTAGGTAGAGTTTTGGGCCAGTTAATTGGAACTGGTGGAGATGTTGGTGGTGTTGGTCTGGCAATGTTATTTATGGTGCTTGCCGTAAATTATTTAGAAAATAGAGGTAGAACATTTAAACCCAGAACAGAAAATGGAATTAAATTTTTAAGTGCTTTATATATTCCGGTAATTGTTGCCATGGCCTCAAGATTAAATGTGGTTGGAGCAATTAACGGGGGACTGGTTGCTATTTTGGCCGGAGGAGTAGCCACCATTGGTGCTATGTTTTTAGTTCCCTTACTGTCAAAATTGAAGCGGTAAATTAAGAATAGAATAAGATAATAAAAAAATAGAATGGAAGTGATTTGATTTGTTAACAGATGCCTGGAATTCTTTTGCTGGAGCTGATCATTTGATTTTTGCCATAGCTCTGGTTGCTTTATTAATGTTTGTAACTAAGAAAATTTCGGAGATGCTGGGAGAAGAAAGAATAGCCTCAGCCCTTGCAATTATAACTGGTTTGATTTTAGCTTATATTGGTGGTAAATGGACCGGAGGCAGCAGTGGTCTGGCCGATGTTTCAATTTTCAGTGGGACAGGGATTGGTCTGCTGGGTGGAAGTATGATTAGAGATTATACTATTATTTCTACTGCCTATGGAGTTAAACTTAAGAACCTTAAAAAAGCCGGTCCTGTTGGAGTAATTTCTTTATTCGTTGGTGTTATATTCTCTTTTGTAGTTGGAAGTTT
>JBKHFK010000172.1:0-4243 GCA_046540295.1 Halanaerobium sp. | reverse complement strand
CCGGTTATCGGCAGTAAAATGAAAAAGGCTCAAAAACAGGGAACAAAATTAATAGTTGCTGATCCCCGTCAGATTGAACTTTCCTCACTGGCAGAAGTTGCAGTTCAGCAGCAGCCCGGTACAGATGTTGCCTTACTTAATGGTCTGATGCATGTGATTATCGCAGAAGGTCTGGCAGATCAAAAATTTATTGAAGAAAGAACCGAAAACTACGAATATCTGGCTGCAGTTGTTGAGGATTATACTCCCGAAAAGGTGGCCGAAATAACTGGAGTAGAAGCAGCAAAAATCAAAAAGGCAGCCCGAATTTACGCTGAGGCAGATAAAGCTGCAGTTTATTTTGCGATGGGAATTACTCAGCACATAACTGGTACAGATAATGTACTTTCGGTCGCTAATTTAGCTCTGCTGACCGGAAATGTAGGCAGAGAAAGTACTGGAGTTAATCCACTCCGCGGTCAGAATAATGTGCAGGGTGCCTGTGATCTGGGAGCCCTATCCAATGTCTATCCCGGTTATCAGTCAGTAGAGGATCCAGAAATCAAAGAAAAGTTTGCCCGCGCCTGGGGAACAGAAGAACTTAATGGCGAAATTGGTTTAACTGTAGTGGAAATATTTAAAGAGGCGGGAAAAAAGATTAAAGGCCTCTATATCATCGGCGAAAATCCGGTGATTTCTGATCCGGACCAGCGGCATATTGAAGAAGCTCTGGACAGTCTTGATTTCTTGGTGGTGCAGGATATCTTTTTAACAGAAACAGCTCAATTTGCAGATGTTGTTTTACCTGCTGCCTGCTTTGCCGAAAAGGAAGGTACTTTTACCAATACCGAACGCAGAATTCAGAAAGTTAATCAGGCTATTAACACTCCAGGAGAAGCCAGAGCTGACTGGAAGATAATCTCTGAAATTTCAACCAGAATGGGCTATCAGATGGATTATGATTCTCCAGCAGAGATTATGGCTGAAATTGCAGAAGTGACACCCATTTATGCTGGTATTTATGCAGATCGTCTGGGTAACAAAGGTCTGCAGTGGCCCTGTAAGGATAGAGAAGATCCCGGAACTAAATTTTTGCATCAGGGAGAATTTGCTCGGGGTAAGGGTAAATTCCATCCAGTAACTTATATTCCACCGGCAGAAGAAACAGATGAAGAATATGATTATATTATGATGACCGGCAGAATGCTCTATCATTTCCACACCGGAACAATGACCAGAAATTCAGAGCCAATTGATAAACATGAACCCGATGCCTATTTAGAGATAAATAAAAAAGATGCAAAAAAATTAAGAATTAAAGAGGGAGACCGGGTTAAAGTAACTTCCCGCCGGGGAGAAGTAGAAACAAATGCTCGGATCGGAGATCGAGTTCAGCCGGGACAGATATTTATGCCCTTCCATTATGCAGAAAGCCCGGCCAACAGGCTGACCAATCCTGTTTTAGATAAAGATGCCAAAATTCCGGAACTTAAAGTAACAGCGGTTAAGATTGAGAAAGTTGAATGAAAATAAAGCAGTAAAATTTGAATAAAAAAGCCGCACCGATTATACTGGTGTGGCTTTTAATTCTCACTTATTAATAAATCATTTTTAAAGATCTCATAACAAATCTCAACAATTTCTGGATCATATTTACTTCCCTTATTTTCAATTAAAATTTGCAGAGCTTCTTTTTTGCTAAAAGCTTTGCGATACGGCCTTTCAGAAAGCATTGCAGTAATTGAATCTGCAGCAGCAAGTATCTTAGCTTCTTTTAATATCTCTTTATCTGTTAAACCTTCTGGATAGCCAGAACCATCAATATTTTCGTGATGCTGTAAAATAATCTTTTTAATTTTTGGATCAAATTTTACATCATCTAAAAGGTCATTACTCAAACCGGGATGAGTTTCAATAATTTTAAATTCTGCAGCTGTTAATCTTCTACTTTTATTAATTATTTCTGAGGGTAAATATATTTCACCAATATCATGCAGTAAAGCTGCAATATTTAACAATTCTAAATTTTTTGGGGAAAAAGATAAGAATTCACCAATTTTACAGGTTAAAGCTGCTACATTTTGAGAAAAATTATTTTTATAATAGAATTTTTTAGAATGCATTTTACTCAGAGCCTGAATCAAAGAATTACTTAAATTATCACTGCCTTTAGTAAGATCAAGATGTGTTAAGCCCATTAAATAATCGAGTGATACTTCAAAAAAGTTTGCTACTTCAATTAAAAAATTATTGGAGGGAGTTCTCACCCCTCTTTCATATTGAGCAATAGTCGATCTGGAATAATTAAGTTTACCTGCTAACTTATCCTGAGTTAAGTTCATTTCTTTTCTTAAAGTCCTTAAGCGGTCTTTAAAATTATTCATTTAGCTACCTCTTTCTATATTATATCTTTTATCATTTTACAGTAAAAAATAAGTTAATTCAATGTTTAAAATAATTCAGACAAAGAATGTAACAAATTTAATTATAATCTATTTTAATAACATAATATGTAATTATTGTAACATTTTTTTAAGGAAAATTAATGTAATAAAATACAAAATATAATATACTATTAATTGTCGTGATTTTATTTTTTAAAAAAGCTAAAGGGGTGTAGATGAATGAAAAAGAAAAGAAATTTTAGAATAGATGAATTATCTTTGAAGAAACAAATTAAATTTTCATATTTTATAATGCTTGCTCTGGTTTTGCTGGTTAGTGGCTATTCAATTTATAATATTTATCAGACTTCATTAAATACAGCTTTATTAACAATTCCAGTTTCACTGGCCATAATTGCAGTTGTTATTTCCCTGACAGTGATTAAACTGGTCACAAATCAAATTAACTACCGTCTCAGTGAAATTAAAGAGGCAACCAGTAATAGTAAACTGGCTTTAGAAGATATAGCAGCTGCTTCTGAAGAGATTGCTGCCAGTAATGAAGATTTAGATGAAGAATTATCTAAAAGTATTAGATCTGTAAAAAAAGTAAATAAAGCCAATAACCAGACTAATGCAGAATTCAAAGATATATATAATAATTTAAGTGAAACAACAACTGCAGTTGAAGAAATAGCAAAAGCAAATGAAGAACTAACCGAAGTCATAGAAAAGTTAGCAGAAAATTCACTGGAAATCCGTGATGAAGCTGCCGGAAGCAGAGATGAAATGAAGGAAACCAATCAGTTAATTCATAAAGGAAATTTAATTTTAAAGAAAACCCTTGCAGCTACTGACACTCTGCAGGATAAGATAGATGATATAGATTCTATTTCAGATACTATTCTGGAGATTTCTAATCAGACCAATTTATTAGCACTTAATGCAGCGATTGAAGCAGCAAGAGCGGGAGAAGCAGGTAGAGGTTTTTCAGTTGTGGCAGAAGAGATCAGGCAGCTTGCAGAAAAGAGTAATGGTGCCACAACAGAGGTGCAAAATATTCTGGACGAAATAACTGTTAATGCCAATCAGGTTAAAAGTTTTCTAAAAATTAATACAAATGCACATAAAGAAAGTGAAACTGTAGAATTTGTTTTTAATGAGATAACAGAAAATGCGGCTGAAGTATATAAGTCTATGGATTCTATGTATGAGTTATCAGAAAGTCAGGCAGCAGCAACAGAGGAAGCAGGAGCGTCAATCCAGGAGGTCTCAGCTAATTCAGAAGAGGTTTCTGCTCAAAATGAAGAAGTATTAAATAGTTTTGAAATCGCATCAGATAAATTTGAAATTAATATTAAAGAAAGTAATAAGCTGGATATGGTACTTGATGAGATAGAAGAAGCCAGCAAAGATTTTGCCGCTGGATTGGAGGAACAGGCTGGTGGAACCGAAGAAGTTTTAGCAATGCTGGAAGATTTAGTAAAACAGAGCAATTATTTTGGTTAAGTTTAAACCTAAAATAAAACAAAAAGATAATTAGCAATTTAGTCGGAGCGCCTGGGGCACTCCCCATTGATAAAGAGCATTAAAAACACAGTTTAAGGTTGCTGACTTAAAGCAGATAAAATTAAGAAAAGCCTGCCCCATGTCTCACTGAGCCTTCATTTTATGACGCATGGTCGGCTCAGCATTAGGCCATCGAGGCCGTCAGACGAGTTAGGGCAGGCCTTAATTTTAATGTCTCCAAATAAATATAAATAAAAAAAGAATTGGCACTTTAACCGGAGCAGACTTGAATATAAATAATAAGCGACTGCAGTTTCCATGTCTCACTGAGCCTTCATTTTATGACGCATGGTCGGCTCAGCATTAGGCCA
>JBKHFK010000171.1:0-4249 GCA_046540295.1 Halanaerobium sp. | reverse complement strand
AAAAAATATGGATAATTTAGAAATCATAACCAGGGCACTTGCTGGTTCTGCTCAAAGGGGTGAGCTGATTGCTAACAACTTAGCAAATGTCAGTACTCCGGGTTATAAAAGACAGGATATTGAATTTAAGTCTGCTCTAAAAAAACAGATGCAGTCTGATAAATCAATAAAATTAAATACTACCAGCAGTGGTCACCTGCCATTTAGTAAACAGTATACCTCTGTTAAAAGTGGCCAGAATTCAAGAAATAGTAGAAATGATGAAAACAGTGTGGATGTCGAAGTCGAAATGGCGGAACTTGCTAAAAACAGCATTTATTATAATGTTATGTCCAAGAGGGCTGCCGGACATTTTTCCAGCTTAAATCAGGTCATTCAGCAGGGAGGTAAATAATTATGTTTAAAGGAATAGATATTAGTGCTTCTGGCTTAACAGCTCAGCGGCTGAGAATGGATACTATATCTTCCAATATTTCAAATGCAGAAACAACAAGAGATGAAGATGGTAATACATACAGAAGAAAAACGCCTATTTTTAGAGAGAAGCTTGACAAAAAAATGGGAACCGCTTCTGGAAATGGTTCTGATTCCAATTCAGGTGGTGTAGAAGTGGATGAGATTGCAGAAGATCAGTCTCCATTTCGTCTGGAATACCGCCCAGAACATCCTGATGCCAATGAGGACGGTTATGTAGAACTTCCTAATGTCAGTGTGATGACCGAAATGGTAAATATGGTTGATGCCAGTAGAGCCTATGAAGCAAATATTCAGGCAATAACTAATTATAAAAGTATGGCAAACAGTGCTTTAAATATCAGTACTTAATAGGGGGAGTATGAGTATGGAAATTAATCCGGTTAAATTCCAGAGTGGATTTCAAAATTTATCTATATCAGAAAACGAAAATAATAAGACAAAAGCTTTTTCTGATATGTTTAGAGAAAAATTAAATGAAGTTAATGATCTAAAAAAAGACTCAGAGTCAATGACAGCAAAATTTGCTGCTGGTGAAACTGATAATGTTCATGATGTTATGATAGCAGCAGAAAAAGCAAAAGTTGCAGTTAATTTAACAACAGCAGTTCAGACAAAGGTTGTAGATGCTTATAATGAAATAATGCGTCTGCAGGTATAATAATAGTGAATAGAGTATTTACGGAAGAGGTATATTAATGGCCGAAATTTTCGAGAAATACAAAGATGAAATACAGGAGACATGGCAAAAACTAAATAAGAGTGTTCAAATTTTAATTATTGTTTTAACAATATTGATGGCCGGTGCTTTCGCTTATCTTATTTTTAAAGGGACTTCTACCAATTATCAACCGCTTTTTACCAATCTGACTACAGAGGATACAGCAGCAATTGTAGAAAGATTGGATGAAGATAATGTTGACTATCAACTTGGAGGTAATGGTAATACAGTTCTGGTTCCAGAAAGTGAAATCTACAGATTAAGGCTTGATATGGCTTCAGCCGGACTTCCGGACCAGGGAGTTGTTGGTTTTGAGATTTTTGACAATAGTGAATTTGGAACAACTGAATTTGAAAGAAAGGTTAATTACTACCGAGCTTTAGGTGGAGAACTTAGCCGTTCAATTCAATCAATTTCTGGAATAGAGTTTGCTCGAGTTCAGATTACACCTCCTGAAGAAAGCTTGTTTTTAGATGAGGAAAAATCAGCTACTGCTTCAGTTATGGTTAAACTTGCCAGGGGCTATAATATGAGCTCAGAGAGAATAAGTGCTGTCCAGAATCTGGTTGCGAGTGGAGTTCAGGATTTACCACTTGAAGAAGTAACGGTTGTTGACACCAGTGGTAATCTGTTATCTCAACCTTCTAATGATGGAGATAATCAGTGGTCTGATCCACAAAACTTTGCAATGCAGCAGGAATTTGAATCTGCTTTGAAAAATGATTTAAATTCTCTTTTGACCAAAGTTTTAGGACCGGATAATTTTGCTGTTCAGGTTAATGCCAATTTGAATTTTGATCAGAGACAGGCAGAAAGCAAAGAATATTCACCTGTGGTTGATGAGAACGGTATTGTCCGCAGTGAGGAAATAAGTTTAGAGAGTCAGGAGAATGGTGTAACTGGTGGAGCCCCGGGAACAGATGCTAATATTCCTGAATATCAGGAGGAAGAGTCGGAAGAGGGCAGCAGCTATGAAAGTGAAAATACAGTTACCAATTACGAAATAAATGAAAGAATTGAACAGCATGTTTATGCACCGGGTGAGGTGCAGCGCCTGTCAGTTTCAGTTATGATCGATCAGGATACTGACGAAGAAACAATTGAACAGATTAGAAATGCAGTTGGCGCAGCAATTGGCTATGATGAAGAGAGAGGCGATGTTTTAAATATTAGTTCTATTGCCTTTGATGATTCTCTAGAAAATGCTGCTCAGGAGGCCATGCAGGGTCAGGAAGCGGCAGAAAGAAGGCAGATGTATATTTATGGTGGACTTATTCTGTTAGTTTTAATTTTAACTTCTGCTTTAATTATCTATCTGTACCGGAAAAAGCCTGCAGCTGATAGGGGAAGTAAAGTCGATGTTTCTGTTGAAGAAGATGAAGAAGAAATTGATTTATTTGAACCAGATGCAGACCAGAAAAAGAGAGCCAGGGTTAAAAAGGAACTTGAGAATATGATTCATTCTGATCCAGAAAATGCAGCTAAATTAATACGCAGCTGGCTGGTTGATGAATAAATGTTGAAGGGGTTTTTGTTATGAGAGATGAATTAACAGGAAAAGAAAAAGCAGCTATTTTGTTAATTTCACTGGGGCCTGATGTGTCTTCAGATGTTTTTAAACACTTAGATGACGAAGAAGTAGAGAAATTGACATTAGAGATTGCCAATCAGAATAAGATAGATCCTGAAACTAAAAAGAAGATTCAGGAAGAATTTCTGCAGCTGCAGAAGGCAAATGATTATATTAATTCTGGTGGGATAAATTATGCCAAAAAAATACTGGAAAAATCATTTGGTAAGGACAAAACACGTAATATTATCAACCGGTTAACTGCTACTCTTCAGGTTAGACCCTTTGACTCGATACGTAAATCAGACCCATCCCAACTGCTGAATTTTATTCAGGGAGAACATCCACAGACGATTGCCTTAATTCTTGCCTATATTAGTCCAACCCAGGCTTCTCAGGTTATTTCATCACTTTCACCAGATATCCAGAGTGAAGTTGCTAAAAGAATAGCTGTTATGGACAGAACTTCTCCTGAGATTATTAAAGAAGTGGAGTCTGTACTGGAAAAGAAACTTTCTTCAGTAGCTGCTAATGAATATGCCAGTGCTGGAGGAGTTCAGTCGATTGTTGATGTTTTAAATCAGGTCGATCGCGGTACAGAAAAGAATATTTTAGATAAACTGGAAGAAGATGATCCAGAATTGGTTGAAGAAATTAAAAAGAGAATGTTTGTTTTTGAAGATATTGTTCTGCTTTCTGATAGAGCAGTTCAGCTTGTTCTGCGGCAGGTGGAAACTCACGATCTGGCATTAGCATTAAAAACAGCCAGTGATGAGGTTGAAAATATTATTACCGGCAATATGTCTCAGCGAGCGGCAGAAATGCTTGAGGAAGATATGGAATTTATGGGGCCTGTCCGAATCAGAGAGGTCGAAGATGCTCAGCAGAGAATTGTTAATGTAATTAGAGAATTGGAAGAAAGTGGAGAAATTGTGATAGCCAGAGGTGGGGAGAGTGAAGTAATTGTCTAAAGTTATCAAGGCATCTCAGGTTACTGGTAAATATAAAGTAGAACAGAACCCTAAAACAATTTCTTTTAGTGATAAAAATGATCGGGAAAAATCTAACTCTAAAAAGGATAGTAAAAAAACTAGAGTTGTAAAAAAACATAAAAAGCTGTTAACTGAAGCTGAAAAAGAAGCAGAATTAATTATACAGGATGCAAAAGATGAGGCAGAATCAATTCTTAGTAAGGCAGAGGCTGAAAAAGATAAAATTCTTTCTCAAAAAGATGAAATATATAATGAAATTAAAAGTGAAGCCAGAAAAGAAGGACTGGCAGAAGCAGAAATTAAAATACAGAAAAAGGAAAAAGAACTGGTTGAGCTGATTTCGAGCTTTGAAAAAGAGTTTGATCGCGAAAAAAGTAGAATTAGAAAAGATATAATTGACCTTGCTGTTAAAATAGCCAGCCTGGTAATTGATGTAAAACTGGAAACTGAGCATGATCTGATAAATAATATTATTGCAGATATGCTGAGTAA
>JBKHFK010000170.1:0-4283 GCA_046540295.1 Halanaerobium sp. | reverse complement strand
ATTACCTAAAATGATATTTTCGGTAACAGTCAATGGATCTACCAGCATAAAGTGCTGGTGTACCATGCCTATACCTAACTCAATTGCGTCCTGAGGACCATCCACTTCAGCTGGTTTACCTTCATAAAAAACTTGCCCTTTCTCGGGCTCATAAAGACCATATAAAACGTTCATTAGGGTAGTTTTTCCGGCACCATTCTCACCTACCAGTGCATGGATTTCTCCTTTTTTAATCGATAAATTTACATTATCATTTGCTTTAACACCTGGAAATATTTTAGTTATATTCTGCATATCTAAAATATAATTATCTTCCCTGGCCATTTTTATTCCTCCCTGGAATTATTTACAATTTAATAGAGGCTCTGCATAAATCAGCAGAGCCTCCTTAAATTTAAATACTATAATTTAAATAACTATTCTAAATCATCAGGTCTGCCTGTTTCTCCCCAATTTTCTACTTCAATATCACCATTGATAATTTGTTCTTTAATTTCGGCAATTCTATCAGCATGTGAGGCAGTAACTTCTTCTTTCATTTTTTCGATTTCATCTAATTCTTCATCGTCAATTTCTCCAGCTTCATGTGCATCTAAAACAGGCTGTTCAATTTCTGTCAGACTTGTCAGGTCAATTCCACCATCTTCAAGAGCAAAATAAAGGTTTTGACCACCTTCATAAGTTCCTTCGTCAACAGCTTTAACTATATCAAATACTGCATTATCAACCTTCTTTAACATACTTGCAATAATATATCCTGGAGCAATATAGTTCTGGTTGGAGTCTACTCCAATTGCATAAATATCTTCTTCCTCTGCAGCCTGGAATACTCCATTACCTGTACCACCAGCAGCATGATAGATAACATCTGCATCATCATCAATCATACCAAGGGCAATTTCGCGACCTCTTGCGGGATCACCAAAGGAATCAGCATATCTTCTCTTAACTTCAATATCAGAATCTATATACTTTACTCCCTGATAGAAACCTCCTTCAAAACGCTGAATCAAGGAAGAATCAACACCACCTACATAACCGACAACATCATTTTCAGTAGTTAATGCAGCAAGTGCTCCGGCAAGGAAGGAACCTTCCCATTCAGCAAAGTTTAGAGACACAACATTATCTAAAATATCATCTCCAAAGTCCTGATCTACATGTGCAAATTTAACATCAGGATAATCCTGAGCAACAGTTTCCAGTGTATCAGCCATCTGGAATCCTACACCTATAACCAGGTCAAAACCTCTGGAAGCAAATCTGCGTAAAGAAGTTTCGTCTTCAGCAGTATCAGATGGTTCAATATACTGAAATTCGATTCCGAGTTCTTCTTCAGCTCTCTCTAAACCGCGGTAAGCAGCATCATTAAAAGATAGATCTCCAAGACCACCAGTAGATAAGACAATACCTACTCTAGTATCCTGTGCAGCTGCAGGAACTGCTGCAAAAACCACCATCATAACAAAAGCAAAAACAATAGCTAAACTTAAAACTTTTTTCAAAATAATGACCCCCTCTTATATTTTTTTAGTGATACCAAAATTTGTGAATTGCAATTATAATATAACATTTTTATCTTATATTTGCAACATAAAACAGATCAATTTACAGCTAATTTTTTCAAAATTAACTAAATTAAAAATTATTAAAAATCATCTGGTTCTCAGGACTTTAAATTGAAATTGATCACTTTTAAAATAATTTTTAGAATAGAGAAATAATCTTTCCTGAGCATCATAATGCATCTGTTCTAAAAGTAATATTGGGCTGTGTTTTTTGACATTTAATTTTTTCATTAATTTTTCTTTGGCTGTAACTGGAATGATTTCGGTAACTGCATACTTAATCTCGAGATCATATTTGTTTTCCAGAAGTTTAAAGAGTGAATGACTAAAATCATCATTAATTTGAATTGGAAAAAGATTTGTATTTAAATAATCAATACAAAAAACAACTGCTTTCTCATCTGCAGTTCTAATCCGCTGCAGTTTTAGTATTTCATCATCTTCTTTAATATTCATTTTTAGAGCAAGATGTTTGTCAATTTTTCCTTTTTCAATTTCTAGACCTCTTGTTCCCGGAGTAAAACCTTCATTTCTAATGGTATCAGTTACACTAAACAGCTCTTCAATACCTCTTTTAAAGCGAGGAATTGGTTTTGAGACAAAGGTTCCTACCCCCTGGCTCTTAATTATCTTACCTTCTTTTTCTAAAACTCTCAGTGCTTCTCTAAGGCTGGCTCTGCTGACATCAAGTTCTTTAGCAAATGCTGTCTCAGAAGGAAGCTTATCACCTGCCTCATAAATTTCCTGATCAATTAAGTTCTCAATGTGCTCCTTAATCTTTAAATAAAGTGGTCGCTTATCCTGTTTTAATATATCCAAATTTCCAGTCTACCCCTCCTTTCTTCAGACGTCTTACCTGTCTGACAACTAACTAAATAGTATCACAATTCAAATTTTTTGTCAAGATTTTAACTATTTTCAGCTTCCTTTTTTTCTTCCTCATTAAAGTCTCCATTTAAGACTGCTTCCAGATCTTCTTCTTCAACCAGTACTTCCCGCGGCTTACTGCCGGCATAGGGTCCAACTATCCCATCCTCTTCCATGGTGTCAATTAGTCGGGCCGCTCTAGAATGTCCGATATGAAGTCTTCTCTGCAGCATAGAAATCGAAGCCCTGTATTTAACCACCAGTTTTACTGCTTCTTCGTATAGTTCATCCTGTTCATCATCAATAGATAATTCAACTTCTTTGATATCATCTTTTTCAATTTTATATTCTGCTGTTGCCTGTTCTTTGACAAAAGAGGTTATTTTAGAAATTTCCTGGTCGGTTAAAAATGCCCCCTGAATCCGCTGTGGTTTCTGCATTCCAACAGGAGCAAAAAGCATATCTCCTTTACCCAGTAATTTTTCAGCTCCACCCATATCTAAAATTGTGCGTGAATCTGTGGCTGAAGAAACCGCAAAAGAAATACGACTTGGGATATTGGCTTTAATCAGGCCTGTAATTACATCAACAGATGGTCTCTGGGTTGCAATAATCAAATGAATCCCGGCTGCTCTTGACATCTGTGCCAGACGACAGATATTATCCTCTACTTCATTAGCAGCTACCATCATCAAATCTGATAACTCATCAATAATTACAACTATATAAGGCATTTTATCATCAGGATCTTCAACCTGTTTATTATAGGATTCAATTCCCCGGCTCCCCGTTTCAGAGAAAAGATCATAGCGGTTTTCCATTTCTTCTACAACCAGTTTTAAAACATTGGCTGCTTTTTTGGGGTCAGTAACTACCGGAGTGATTAAATGAGGCAGACCCTGATAGATATTTAATTCTACTTTCTTTGGATCAACCAGCAGTAATTTAACCTCTTCTGGAGTTGCTCTATATAAAATACTGCTGATTAAAGTATTAATACAGACACTTTTCCCGGAACCTGTAGCTCCGGCAACCAGTAAATGCGGCATCCTGGCCAGATTAAAAACAGCTGTATCTCCATCAATTCCCTTACCCAGGGCAAGTGTGAGTTTATCTTTTGCTTTTTGAAATTCTTCCGAAACAATTACATCTCGAAAAGAAACTGTAATATCATTTCCATGGGGAACCTCGATTCCAACAGCCGCCTTACCGGGAATAGGAGCTTCAATCCGAACATCTCTGGCAGCAAGTGCCAGTGCTATATCATCAGATAAGTTTACTATTTTGCTGACTTTGACTCCTGTTGCCGGCTGAATCTCATAGCGGGTTATTGTTGGACCGTGGTTTACATTTACTACCTTAGCCTCTACTCCAAAACTATTTAAAGTTTCTTCTAATAATTCACTTTTATTTGCCAGCTTAACTTTCTTTTTGCCGGAATCACTTAAAAGAGAAATCCCGGGTAAAGTATAATCTCCATGTTTTTCTCCCTGATCTTTGACATCCTTTGACTGGTCTTTGGTAATATCAAAATCCTCAGTTATCTCTTTTTCATTTTTATTCTCTATCTTCTGCTGATTTCTGTTTATTTTATCGTTTTTACTTTTTACTTTCTCTTTTGGAGCTAAATTATCAGCAGTTTGAGAATTTAAAGTTTCTGCAGTTTCTTGCTCCTTTTTCTTTTTTATATTTTCTTTTTCTTCCTTTTTGATTTCTTTTTTTTCTTTAATCCTGGCAAAGATATTAAATCTTCCCAGAGTAAAATTACTAAAAAAAGCAGTTATTTTATCTTTAATACTAATAATTAAATTTTTAAAAGTGATAATCTGTTCTTTAGTTTTCTGTAAA
>JBKHFK010000169.1:0-4346 GCA_046540295.1 Halanaerobium sp. | reverse complement strand
CCCTGCTCAATATTTAAGAGACTGATTGTCTCACCAAAAATATCTGCTGTTATCTGCTGCCAGAGTTCACTTTTTGCTCCTCCACCAATCAGACGAATCTCATCTATCTCGACTCCTCGGGCTTTAATCAGCTCCAGCGAATCTCTTAAAGCAAAGCTGACTCCTTCCATTACACTGCGGATAAAATGTCCTCTTTTGTGTTTACCGGAAATCCCAAAAAATACTCCTCTGGCATCTGCATCTGCATGGGGGGTTCTTTCGCCATATAAATAGGGCAAAAAGGTTAGTCCTTCACTCCCGGCTTCCACAGCTGCTGCTTCTTTATTTAAAGTCTCAAAATCGAGCTCATCATTGAACATTTCTTCTTTCAGCCACTTAAAAGACATGCCAGCTGAAAGCACCACTCCCATCATATAATAACTGTTGGGAACTGCGTGATTAAAAAGGTGAATTCTACCTTCTGGATCGGCCTCAGGTTGATCAGTTTGAGCAACTACAACACCGGAAGAACCGAGGCTGGCCATTACTCTACCGGCTTTAATAATCCCGCTGCCAACTGAACCACAGGCATTATCAGCTCCCCCGGCTACAATTTGGGTCGATGTTGATAAAGCAGTTTTCTCTGCTGCTTCTGCTGTCACCGTTCCCACTATATCAATTGACTTTAGAACAGGCGGCATTATTGAGGGATCCAGGTCCAGCTTTTCCATTATTTCTTGAGACCAGTCTTCTGCCTTTACATCACAGAGTAAGGTTCCTGCTGCATCAGAAAGATCCATTCCCAGTTTTCCACTTAACTTATATCTTATGTAATCTTTTGGCAGCAGCACTTTTGCCAGCTTTTTGTAATTTTCTGGTTCATTATTACGAAGCCACAATATTTTGGGAGCTGTAAACCCCTCCAGAGCTGGATTAGAAACCAATTTAGCCAGCTCCTTCGTTCCTCCAACCCGCTCATAAATTTCCTCACATTCGGCTGAAGTTCTGGTATCACTCCACAAAATAGCCGGCCTGATCACTTCCATATTTTTATCTAAAAAAACAGAACTGTGCATCTGCCCGGAAAAGCTGAGTGCTTCTATATTAGAATTATCAATATTATTTTCATTAATTAAAGCTTTAATCACCTTCTGACTGGCCTGCCACCAGTCTTCTGGATTCTGTTCTGCCCAGCCTGACTGTGGTGTATTAAGTGGATACTCCTCACTATTTTCTGCCACAATTGCTCCATTTTGATCCATCAACAAAGCCTTAACCGCACTTGTACCAATATCTAAACCTAAAGTATACTGCAAAATAAACACCCCTAATTAAAATTTATGTCACTATTTCTACGCTAAGATTAAATATTTGAGCTGCCAGTCCATAAATAGTTGCCAGACCCTCCAGCTCAGTAAATTTAAGGTCTACACAATCGCGTGAAATTTTTAAAGATTTTTGATCAACTATTTTGTTTATATTTTCCATCAAATAGCCTTCAGCTCTAATAATTCCACCACCAATAACTATATGCTCAGGACTTAAACTGTTAATAATATTAACCAGACCAATCCCAATATTACAGCCGCTTCTTTTAATAATACTTTGTAATTTTTCATCTTTTTCAAAATCCAGTTCATAAAGTTGATCAATACTTAAATCACTGTCTAAATATCTGTTAACTTCATCCCGCAAAAATGACTCTGAAGCCATTGTCTCCCAGCAGCCGTCATTACCACAGTGGCATTTAGGTCCATCACTATCAATAATTAGATGACCAAACTCACCGGCATTACCGCTGGCACCTGTATATAATTTACCATCAAGCAAAATTCCACAACCTATACCCTCATTAATTGAAACAAAAACTAAGTTTTCAATATCGGGATAAACAAATTCTTTTTCCCCGATTACTGCTGCCTTAGCTTCATTTTCGAGCAAAACTGGAAAATCAAAATGCTGAGAATAAAACTCCGGAATTTTAAGATTATGCCAGCCTAAATTTGGAGCAAAATCGAGACTGTTATTTTCCCGATTGATTAATGCCGGTACTCCAACCCCAAGCCCCAGGATTTTTTCTCGCTTTATCTGATATTTTTCTAATAATTTTTCAATCTCATCCTTAATCTTTAAAAGATTAAATTCGGCATTCTCCTGGTGAACTATGTCAATGTTTTTTCCTTCCATAATTTCAAAAGCCAGGTCAAAAAGATATAGCTGGCTGTGGTTAACCCCAATATTTAAAGACAACATATAACCTTTTTTAGGATTAACTTTGATATAAACTGGCTTACGCCCACCATTAGAACTCCCTTTTTCGGTTTCAATAACATATTCTTCTTCAATCAATTTTTTTACATGATTGGTAATTGTAGCTGCACTGTAACTTGTGTTATCAGCAAGCTCCTTGCGGGTTATCGGACCGTGTCGATGAATAATTTTAAAAATTGAACCCTGATTTAAATTATGAATAAATGTTGAATTTCCCACACGCTGTTTGTTCATAAATATCAATCCTTATCTCCTTATTAATTTAAGATTTAATTTAATGCTTAAATTATCTTCTCTTTGTATATATTCTCGCTTCTTAATAATATTCCTGCTTTTTTAATCAATTTTTTCAAACTTTTAATTATAGAAGATAGCTGCTCTGCTAATACTACTCATGGCTGTGTTTTTCCATTCTGCTCGCTCCTTATATTTAAGTTTTAAAATTTATCGGGATTCTAATTAATATTTTCTCATAAAATTAATTTTAAAACAATATTTTCAGCTGTTGTGATCTATATATTTTAAGTCTTAAATTTTTTTGCTAATAATGAATTGGAATTAAAGGAGAAAAATAACTGACAGTGAATATATTTAATAAGAGAGGCTATATATAATAATTACTTTTTTATAGTCAAATTTTAATCAAAACTTAAAAAGGAGTGAATTATAAAATGAAAGTATTATTTATTGGTGGTACGGGTACTATCAGTCAGGCAGTCTCAGAACTGGCTGTAAAAAAAGGAATAGATTTATATTTATTTAATCGCGGTAATAATAATCAGCTGGCGCCAGCAGAGGCAAAAATAATTGAGGGGGATATTCGCAATCAAAAAGAAGCTAAAGCAAAATTAGCAGATTATAAATTTGATGCTGTAGTTGACTGGATTGCTTTTACTCCAGAACACGTTAAAAATGATATTGAAATTTTCAGGAACAAAACAGATCAGTATATTTTTATTAGCTCAGCCTCAGCCTACCAAAAACCACAGACAAGTTATCTAGTTGACGAATCAACTCCACTGGCCAATCCATACTGGGAATATTCGCAGAATAAAATTGCCTGTGAAAATCTTTTAATGGCTGAATACAGGAAAAATGATTTTCCAATTACAATTATTAGACCATCCCATACTTATGCTAAAACCTCAGTTCCAGCTGCCTTAAACAGCCACAAGGCACCCTGGTCTTTAGTTGATAGAATGCGCCGTGGTAAAAAAATTCTGGTCCACGGTGATGGAAGTTCACTCTGGACAATGACCCATAATACCGATTTTGCCAAAGCTTTTGTTCCCCTGCTCGGAAATATGCAGGCCCTGGGCCATGCCTTCCAGATAACTTCGGATGAGACTCTAAACTGGAATCAGATAACTAAATCAATTGCCAGAGCCGCAGGTGTTGAAGAACTGGCGCTTGTCCATGTAGCCTCCGAAAAAATAGCAGAATATGATCAAGATTATAGAGGTTCCCTGCTGGGAGATAAGGCAGTAAGTGTAGTTTTTGATAACTCCAAAATTAAGCGTTTTGTACCTGAATTTAAAGCAACTGTTTCCTTTGCTCAGGGCATTAAAAAATCAATTGAATGGTATGATGCCCATCCTGAAGCACAAAACGTTGACAGGGAATGGAATCAATTAATGGATAAAATAATTGAGGAAAATGGAAGATAAAATGCTTAAAAATAAGCTTATTGAAGAATTGGAAAACTACTTTGCCGATGATCAAAAAAGGATTAAACATTCTCTTAAAGTCACTGAATTTGCAGAACAATTAATAGATCAATTCAACCAAAAGTATCCGGATAAAAAAATTAATGAACAGGTAATTATTTATGCAGCAGTTTTGCATGATATCGGAATTAAAAATGCGGAACTTAAATACGGAAGTAGTGCCGGTCATTTCCAGGAAATAGAAGGTCCTCCAGTAGCAAGAGAAATTATGGAAACCCATAATATTGATTTCGAAATGATGGATGAAATTGCAGAAATCATTGCCCACCACCACAGTCCTGGAAAGGTCGGCAGCAATAACTTTAAAATACTCTATGATGCTGACTGGCTGGTCAATCTGCCCGATGTTTATGATTTAAAAAGTAAAAG
>JBKHFK010000168.1:0-4347 GCA_046540295.1 Halanaerobium sp. | reverse complement strand
GCCAGTTCTTTAATCAACTGATTCTGCTCTTTGGGAATCTGCATATGCTGACGGTCATAACCCTCAGCCTCCACCTGATCTGGCAGCCCTGCATAAATAATCACATAATCTTTATTTTCAGCAACCCGCAGCGCCTTTTCTCGTAAGTTTTCATTTTCTTCCTCTGCTGCCTCAGAGCTGTAACCAGGTGTATAATGAACTTCAAGCTGATCAGAAAACTTATCTTCCAAAGCCTGATAATGATTATCCAGTCTGGTCGGATTAACCTGGGAACTACCAATACCCTGATAGCGAATTTCCTGGGCCAGCTCTCCCACAACAAGCAGTGACTCTCTATCTGCAAGTTTAGTCTCTGTCAGCGGTAATAAAGACCCCTGATTTTTAAGCAAAATAATAGTTTCTGCAGCAACTTCTTCTGCCAGTTGATGATGTTCTTCTACAGGAAGCTCGATATTTTTTTCTGTCTCCTGAGCCTTTAAAATCAGATCTAAAATTCTTCTTACTGATTCATCAACAACTTCTTCTTTAAGTTCTCCTGCTTTTACTGCATCTACAATTTTTTGATCGTTAACTGGATCTGCCCCGGGCATTTCCAGATCAAGACCGGCCTTTAGGGCCTTAACCCTGTCATGTACAGCCCACCAGTCAGAAACAATTAAATTATCATATCCCCATTCATTCCGCAGTATATCTTTCAGCAGATATTCATTTTCTGTAGCAAAATCACCATTTACCTGATTATAAGCAGCCATTATCGTCCAGGGGTTAGCCTCTTTAACTACTTTTTCAAAGGCAGCCAGATAAATTTCTCTTAAAGGTCTTTCATCTATCCGGGCATCAATGGAAAAACGCTTATATTCCTGATTATTAGCTGTATAATGTTTTAAAGAAGTCCCAATCCCCTTTTCCTGTAACTTTTTAATAAAAGCAACTGCCAGCTCAGCACTTAAAAAGGGATCCTCAGAAAAATACTCAAAATTTCTTCCCCCGAGTGGTGAGCGTTTGATGTTAATTCCCGGGCCTAAAAGAACATCAACACCGCGGGCTTTTGATTCTTCTGCCAGAGCTGCAGCAACTTTTTTAATCAGATTTAAATCCCAGCTGGCTGCCAGATTGACTGCTGTCGGAAAACAGGTAGCTTTTTTAGCAGGATCAGCATGGTGGCGATCTGCAACATAACGAACTCCATGTGGCCCATCAACTAAAAATATTGCTGGAATATTAAGTCTTTCCACTGCTTCTGTCTGCCAGATATCTCCACCAGAAAGCAGAGAAGCTTTCTCCGGCAGGCTTAATTCTTTAATGAGCTTATCGATGTTTTTTTCCATTTTGTACTCCTTCCTTATTTATCCTAAACCAGCTTTTTTTAATAAATTGTTAAAGAAAATTATAGCTCCAGCTATTTTTAGAGCTGAAGCCATAATGATTTATCTGTTTATCCTTTTAAAGCTCCCATTGTGATACCGGAAATAATATACTTCTGGAAATAAAGGAAGATTATTATCAGCGGGGCAGTTGACATTGTTGCCGCTGCCATAATGTGATGTAAAGGAATTCCAAACTGCTGACCCTGAAGCTGGGCAATAGCAACTGGTACTGTATACATAATCGATTTATTGGTTACTATCAGCGGCCAGAAAAATAGGTTATAATTATTCATAAAATAAATTGTACCCAGAGCTGCCACTGCAGGTTTGATTACCGGAAAAATAATTTGAAAAAATATCCTGAATTCACCACAGCCATCAATTCTAGCTGCTTCAATTAAATCATCTGGAATACCATCAATATACTGTTTAAGCATAAAAATCCCGAAACCCTGGGCCGCAAAAGGTAAAATTAGGGCAGGATAAGAATTAATCCAGCCGATTCTGGCCATCATAATATATAATGGAATTGCCAGCACCTGCATTGGAATCATCATTGTTGATAAAATAACAGCAAAGAAAATCTTTCTCCCTGGTGCCTCTCTATACTTTGAAAGAGCATAGCCTCCAGTTGCAGAAATAAAAACACCAAAAAAAGTATACATTATTGCTACAAAAAAAGAATTAAATAGATTCCTCCCATAGGGAAGTGTATCAAAGACATCAATATAATTATTCCACATAACACTATCAGGCATTAAACTGGGTGGATATTCTGATATTTCAGCCAGGCTCTTAAAAGATGAGGTGATCATCCAGACAAAAGGGAGTAGAGAAATAACTACACCGATTATCAATAATATATAAAAAATATAAGTAGTTATATTTTCTTTTTTAAACATTGTTTAAATCCCCTCCTCTCCGGAACCAATCTTAATCTGAAAATATGAAGCCACAAATATGATAGCAAATAATACATAAGATAATGCCGAAGCATAGCCCATTCTAAACTGCTGGAAACCAGAATTATATAAATACTGGACAACAGAAAGTGAAGACTGCATTGGCCCTCCACCTGTCATAATATAGGGTTCAGTAAAAATCTGAAAAGAACCTATTGTTGATAAGATAAAGGTGAATAAAATTATTGGTTTCATTATTGGTACAGTAATATAGAAAAATTTCTGAAATGTAGTTCCTCCATCAATATCTGCGGCAGAATATAATGTTTCAGGTATATTCTGCAGTCCAGCCAGCATAATTATTGTATTATAGCCAACCCAGCGCCAGGTCAGAACAATAACTATAGAAATTTTAGACCAGGTTGTACTTGTCAGAAATGGAATCTTTTCAAAGCCAATACTTTCAATAAAAAAGTTGACAAGTCCAAAAGAACTATCTAATAATATTGTAAAGATAACACCTACTACAACTGTAGAAGTTACAAATGGCATAAAATAGCCGACTCTAAAATACTTTAGAAATTTTACTTTCTTTTGATTAAGCATAACAGCTAAAATTAAGGCAAAACCTAAAATCAGTGGTGTACTTGTCAGCCACATAAATGTTGTATTTTTTAAAGCAGTATGAAAGGTTGAATCAGTAAAAATTCTAATATAATTTCTCAAACCTGAAAAAGTAGCCTGCCCAAGCCCACCCCAGCGGTGTAAACTCATATAAAAAGAAAATAAAATTGGAAAAAACATAAAAATAGAAAAAAACAAAAGAAAGGGTACTAAAAAATAATAAAAATAACGATTATCCTTAATTTTTTGCCAGGTGTTTTTATTTTTCAATGATTACTCACCATCCTTTAAATTAAAGCAGGGTCATTAATGACCCTGCTTTAAAATTATTTTATTTAATCCCTGAGATCTTCAAGTTCTTTTTGTGCCTCTTCTAATCCTTCATCTAACTCAACATCATCAGTTAAAATTTTGGTTAACTGCAGGTTAATCGGTGCACCTTCTGTACCAAAAGCCTGAGTAGAATATGGTGTTGCATTCCAGGTTGCTATTTCTTTTTCACTGATTTCTGCCAGTTTCTGCCATACCTGCTGTCCACCAAAGAAGTCCATTTCTTCTTTAAATGCCTCAGTTTCAAATACAGGTCTATAAGCTGGCATTACTCCAGCATCCTGGAATAAGAATTCTGTACCTTCTTCTGTAGCCAGTACATACTCGGCAAATTCGACTGCAAGCTCTACATTATCAGACATCGAAGGAACAACCATTGCAGTACCACCCATTGATCCTGTTGACTTTGGTGTAAAGTTAGGTGCCTGCATTACTCTCCAGTCTCCGGATGTATCAGGGGCAATTTCAGTAATATTACCAACAAACCAGCCACCTGCTAAAACAGTTGCAACTTCACCATTCTGAAGAGCAGCATTCCATGGTGTTGACCATGGTGTTACTTCCAGTCCAATCTCGGAATCTGTAATCTCCTGCATAACTTCTAAAACTTTATAATTTATAGAAAGCTTATCAACAATTGGTTCTCCCTGCTGATCAAAGAAATTTCCTCCGGCAGCTCTTAAAGCCGGCTCGAAATTCCAGTTACCCAGCTCATAGTGAGTTGTAGGCCAGGGAAGCATTTTCGCATCTGTTTCTTCAGTAATAGTTTTTCCTGCTTCAATATAATCATCCCAGGTTTCGATACTTTCTGGATCCACACCAGCTTCTTCAAAAATATCAGCTCTATAGAACATAGTATAAGGGCCAATATCAGCCGGTATACCATAGGTTTTATCCTCATATCTTGCACCAGCATAAGCTGCATCAGTAAATTCATCAGCCATTGGATCAACATATTCAGAAATATCTGTTAAACCACCAAGATCTGCAAAACTTGCTATATGAGTACCTAAGTTAACTGTTGCCAGATCAGGGCCACCAGAACCAGCTGACATCGCAGACTGCAGTCTTGGTACCATATCATCCCAACCAATTGACTCTACATTAACTGTATGGTCTGGATT
>JBKHFK010000167.1:0-4368 GCA_046540295.1 Halanaerobium sp. | reverse complement strand
GACTTTTTTTATTTTAGATGTTAATATAAATTTAATATTGGTAGTTGTGCAAACGTTTGAACACTAAAATTTTCCAAATCAATAATTTATAAGCTTATAATTTTAAATAATAGAAATCAGTGTTTCAAATTTTAAAATCTGCAAAGTACTAATAATAATTACGGCTCATAAAATAACTTTATAATTTATATAAGCAGAGTTACTTTACTTCCAGAAGGGGGAGCAGAGTAACTTTTTCTATTTATTAACTAAACTAGGGGGATTTTATGTTAATTAAAAGACAGAAACATTTAATTATCAGTACTTTAATTGTTATTTTGCTGCTTTCGACTTCATTTATAGCGGCAGAGTCAGTTCCGGATGAACACCTCAGGATCCATTTCCAGAATAGTGAAGAGGAGTATCAGGATTTAGGACTCTGGCTCTGGCAGGATGTTGCAGAGTGGTCAGAGGATAAAGAGGCCTGGCCCGATGGAGCAGAAAAGATAGAAGAAGCAAAAAGGGATGATTTTGGACCCTATTTGGATATTGAGTTGGCTGAAAATCCGGAAGAAGTTGGATTTTTAATTAATAATTCTCAGGGAGAGAATTTAAGTGGTGATTTGGCTGCTGAAATTATTTCTGATGAGATGGATGAAATCTGGGTTCAGGAAAAAAACGGTGAATATAATGTTCATCTAAGCAAACCGGTTGAACTGCCTGAAAATACAGTTAGAATTTATTTTAAAAATAATAGTGATGATTATGATGACTGGGGTATCTGGCAGTGGGGAGATGTTGCTCAGGTTTCTGAAGATCAAGGAGAATGGCCTACTGCTGCCAGTTCCTTTCCTGAGGATCAGCGATCTGAATATGGAGCATATTTAGACATTAAAGTAAAAGAAGATGCTGAACAGATCAATTTTTTAGCAGTAAATACTGAAACAGGAGAGCAGACAGCGGATATGAATATTTCTAATTTAGAAGATAAAAAGTTATTTATACATCAAGAATTGGACAAAGTATATAAAAATCCATATTATAGTTCAGAAGCAGCTTTGATTACGGCCCGCCTTTTAGATTCGAAGATTGAACTCAGATTTTCTTCTACCGATGGGATGAACATTGAGGATTTAGAGGAAAGTCTGACTCTGACAAATAAGTGGGATGCTAAACCACAGATAAAAAACATCAAAATTATCGATCAACATATTGTTGAGCTTCATGGTGATTATCAGTTGGAAGATTCGCCATATCAAATTGAATTTAATAATAATCAATATGATGTAATTAGAAGCTGGCGCTTAATTGATCAAAAATACAGTTATGATGGTGATTTAGGTCCAAAACTCAATCAGGATGGTTCAGCCAGTTTAAAAATTTGGTCACCGGAAGCAGAGAAGGTGGAAGTTAGATTATATGACAAAAATGATCAGTACCGGATAGTAAAAGATAATTTAGAAATGAAAAAAAATAAACAGGGTGTCTGGGAGCTTAAATTAGAAGAGCAAAATACCGGGATAGAAAATTTAGAAGGGTATTATTATCACTATTTAATTGAACATGAGGGAGAAAGTAATCTGGTTTTAGATCCCTATGCCCCTTCTATGGCAGCCTGGAAATATCATCCTGAAGATGATGAACCGGAATATAAGTCAGGCAAAGCAGCAATAGTCGATCCTGCTGCAGTGGGTCCTGAACTTGATTATCCTGAAATAGATAATTTTGAGAAAAAAGAAGATGCAGTTATTTATGAAGCTCATGTTAGAGATTTAACCTCTGATCCTTCAATCGCAGAAGAACTGGATTCTCAGTTTGGAACTTTTGCAGCTTTTAAGGAAAAGTTAGACTATATAGAAGATTTAGGAGTTACTCATATTCAGCTGTTACCGGTAATGAGTTATTATTTTGGTGATGAAACTGCAAATGATCAGCGGTTATTAGACTATTCATCTTCAAATAATAATTACAACTGGGGTTATGACCCCCACAGTTATTTTTCCTTGAGTGGAATGTATTCCGAAAATCCAGCTGATCCAGCTCAGAGGATTAAGGAATTTAAGGAATTAATTGCTGAAATTCATAAAAGAGATATGGGAGTAATTTTAGATGTTGTATTTAATCATACAGCTCGAGTTCATTTGTTTGAAGATCTACAGCCCAATTATTATCACTTTATGAAATTAGATGGGTCAGCCAAAACAAGTTTTGGTGGGGGGCGTCTGGCTTCAACTCACAGAATGACCAGAAAGTTGATGCTTGATTCGATTGCCTACTGGGTAGATGAATTTAAAGTAGATGGCTTCCGTTTTGATATGATGGGAGACCATGATGCAGAAAGTATAGAAATGGCCTATCAGAGAGCAGAAGAGCTTAATCCAAATATAATAATGATTGGAGAGGGCTGGAAAACTTATGAGGGTGATGATCTTGATCCAGATGTAAAACCGGCAGATCAGGACTGGATGCAGGAGACTGATACAGTTGCAAGTTTTTCTGATGATTATAGAAATATGATGAAATCTGGATTTGGAGCAGAAGCTGAGCCGCGCTTTATTACTGGTGGCCCAGTTAATATTGAGCGGATAATTGATAATATAAAAGCTCAGCCGCAGAATTTTGAGGCTGATGACCCCGGAGATGTAGTTACTTATATAGAATCACATGATAATATGACTGTTCATGATGTGATTGCGATTGCTACAGAAAGTGATCCGGATAAAAAAGAGCCGGAAATTCAACAGCGCCTGCGTCTGGCTAATTTGATGGTTCTGACCTCACAGGGGAAAATATTTCTCCATGCCGGTCAGGAATATGGAAGAACCAAACAATTCAGGGCTGAAACTGATGAAGCACCTCCTGCCTCATTTGTTGGAGTAGATGAAGAAGGAGTGGAGTTTAAATATCCTTATTTCATTGATGATAGTTATGATTCTACTGATGCTGTTAATATGTTTGAATGGGAAAAGATAAATAAAAGTAAAACTCACCAAAAAACTGTAGGCTATACTAAAGGATTGATAGAACTTCGTCAGTCAGATCAAGTATTTAGACTGGCAGATCGCAAAGAAATTGAAGAGCGAGTTAAGGCTGTAGAAAGCACTGAGATTAAAAAAGAGGATCTTTTAGTAGCTTATCAGCTTAAGGGAGAAAATTATCAGTATTTTATATTTGTAAATGCTGACAGTAGAGCACGAGAACTTTCAGTTCCTATCGATTTAAGCTCAGCTGAGATAATTGTTGATCAAAATCAGGCTGGAACAGCAGAAATAGAAAATCCACTTGGTATAGAACTCTCAAAAGATAGCATCCAGCTGGAAGCTCTGACAGGTGCAGTAATTAGAATTGAAAAATAAACTGTTAGATGAGCAGTCAGCTGACTGCTCATCTTTATAATTTAATTGAATAAATAAAAAACGTTTTCCGCATTTATTGAAAGCCTGAATAATCTGTGATAAACTAAAATTTACAAGTGAGCAAAGATCGGAGGAATTTGTGATGGCTAATAAAGAAGTAACAATAAAAGATGTAGCAAAGCTTGCTGAATGTTCACCTACAACCGTTTCCAGAGTTATCAACAATAGTGATCATCCGGTAAGCAAAGATACTGCTGAAAAGGTTAAAGCTGCAATTGAAAAATTAAATTTTTCTCCTAATAGAATAGCACAGGGGCTAAAAAGTGATAAATCAAATATTATTGGAGTTATTGTTCATGATATCTGTGATTCATATTTTGCTGAAATGGTAAAAGGAATTGAAGAATTTATTTCAGGTCATGAATATATAGTGAATATTTACAATACCAGCCGCAGTGTGGAAAAAGAGGTACATGCTGTAAATATGCTGAAGGCAAACCGGGCTGATGCTATAGTTTTAGCTGGTGGTGCCTTAATGGATCAGGAATATGAACAGAAAATGTATAACCTGATTGAAAAGCTCAAAGCTCAGGGAACTATTTTACTGGGAGTTACACCCCACCCATTTGAGATTAACAATATAAGTCTTGGAAATAAAAAGGCGGCTGAAATGATCACAGAACATTTATTAGAAAATGGACATCAAAAAATTGCTTTTATAGATGGCCCGGAAAATCTTTATACCAGTTACTTAAGACGGGAAGGCCTAAAAAAGGGGCTGCAAAAAAAGAGCTTAACTGTAAAAGAGAATCTAATTTTTAGTGGAGATTTCAGCTTTGAAGGTGGCCGTAAGGCTGCACTTAAGTTATTAGAAAAGATTGATCAAGTTACTGCAGTTCTGGCAGCAAATGATGCAACTGCTCTGGGTTTAATCTGGGAATTGAATAATCAGGGAATTAATGTGCCGGAAGATATTTCAGTGGTTGGAATTGATGATTTACCGGAGGCAAAATATTCATATCCACCACTTACA
>JBKHFK010000166.1:0-4371 GCA_046540295.1 Halanaerobium sp. | reverse complement strand
ATCATCAACCACTATCGCCCAGGTTCTATTTTCAGGTAAATAAAACTGTTTCCATTCATGAGTAGGATTTAATAAAACTAAAATAGTACTCCAGGCATCTTCATTTGCATTATTAAAGATTCCATAACCAACAGTGGCAAAAGGGGAATCTATAAAATGCAGATTCTCTTTAATCTCTATTCGTTTGCGCATCCTGAAAGCAGGATGATGACTGCGCAGATTGATCAGACCCTTAACATAATTAAAATGATCTCGATAGGTAGTTTTTCTCTCCCATTTTAGTTCATTAATTTCAATCCCGGAATCAAAACTGTTTTTATCTCCAAATTTAGTCCGTAAAAACTCTGTTCCAGCCTGAATAAAGGGGACTCCCTGGGAGGTGAACAAAATTACCTGACCCAGTTTATGCATTTTTTTCCGCTGTTCTTCGTTTGCTCCCGGACAGGAGCGGGCCAGTTTATCCCAGAGAGTCAGATTATCATGAGAATCCAGATAATTGATACTTTCTCCTGGATGGAGGGTAAAACCATATAAGCGTCTTTCTTCTAAACCAATTGCACCGATAACACCCTCATCAATTTCTCGTTCCAGTCCAATTTCTCCCTGAATAAATCCCTTTTTGATTCCATCACTATCTCCCTTAAGCGCATTGCGAAAATTATCGTTAAAAACCGAAATTCCTGTGCCCCGCTGATCACCTTTTCTAATCTGCTGATAGCGCTGAAGCTGTGGCTCAAGAGCTGTCCAGGGTTCTCCATAAATTAAAACCGATGGATTTTCCCTGCGCAATTTATGCTCGGCTAAAAGCAGAGTTTCCCGATCAATTGCAGACATCAGATCAAAACGGAAACCATCAATATGATATTCCCGACTCCAGTATAAAAGAGAATCAACTATATATTTGCGCATCATTTCCCGCTCAGTTGCAAGTTCATTTCCACAGCCAGAAGCATTGGCAAATTTACCTTCATCTGTAAACCTATAAAAATAATTGGGGAAAATCTTTTGAAAAGGTGAGTTTTGAGTATGGTAGGTATGGTTGTAAACTACATCCATAATTACTCCAATTCCATAGGAATGGAGAGTTTTAACCATTTTCTTAAATTCATAGATTCTGCTTTCATTAGAGGGATCTGAAGCATAAGAACCTTCCGGCACCATATAAAAAAGCGGATCATAGCCCCAGTTATAATCAGCTGGATCTTTATCATCAACAGAAACAAAATCATATACAGGCAGCAGATGGACATGAGTAATCCCCAGTTCCTTAAGGTGACCAATACCTGTCAGCATTCCTTCTTTATTGACACTGTGCCTTTCGGTAAAGGCTGAATATTTGCCTTTATGCCGGATTCCGCTTTCTAAAGAAGCCGAAAAATCTTTAACATGCAGTTCATAGATTACCGCATCAACCGGATCCTCTAATTCAACTTTTTGATCATGAGTCCAGGTTGGAGGATAAACACGAGATGGATCTACAATCAGGCCGTAATTACTATTTGTACCAACTGCCTTAACCCAGGGGTCAACAAAATTGTATTCTTTCCGATGGACCTGCAGCCGCAGTCGGTAATATCGACCATAATATTTCTGAGATAATTCAACTTTCCAGGTATCACTGATATCAGGCTCCAGTTCAAATTCTGCCAGTTTTTTTGTCCCCCTGTCATCAGCATAAATCTCAATATAAGCTGAGCGGGCAGGTGGTGACCAGATTTTATAAATAATACTCTCTTCGCTAAAAGTTAAACCTAAATCATCTCCTGAATAATATAATTTGGCTGGTTTAATATTTAAATTTTGGCTAAACATAAAATCATCTCCACTACTAATGCAATTATACTCAGGCAGCATTAAATTTACTAACTTTTTACTGTCATTTAAAATTGTTAACTCTATTAATTATTATTCTTTATCTTTAAGACTATTCCTGCGGTAACGTCAAGTATTTTGTGTAAATAAATTAATATCTTTCTTCAAATAGTTGAATTAGCTTATCTCTAGCAGCTAAAAATCCTTTTAATCTTCGTTCTGACCATTTAGAATTGTAGTCTAAAATCTTAAGATATAGTATTTTTTCTGCTGCTTTTTCATTTGGTAAACTGTTCATTGTTTTTAGTCTTTTCCTGATTTCTTTATTGGCTCTTTCAATCCAGTTAGTCGTATAAACTGATTTCTGAATACTATCTGGATATTTGTAAAAAGTAAATAGTTCATTTTTATCTTCAAACCAGCTTTGAGCTAAGCGAGGATAGAGTTTATCCCACTTTGAGCTGAAATCATTTAAGGCCTGCTCTGCATACTCTCTGCTGGGAGCTTTGTAAATTTTCTTGAGATCTGTAACAATTTCATCTGTATGTTTCTTTTTAACCTTATGAAGAGTATTGCGAACCTTGTGAACTACACAGCGTTGAACATCAGCTTTTGGATATACTTTAAGGAATGAATCAGTTAAACCTGGTAGGCCATCCATAACGCCTAAAAGCACCTGCTCTACACCTCTGGATTTAAGATTCATCAGTACTTCTTCCCAGAGTGTAGCTGATTCTGTTATGCCAATATAGAAGTCCAGAATCTCCCTATAGCCTTCTTCATTGATTCCAATGATAATATATGCTGATTCATTACCAACATGTTCTCGGCGAATCTTAATGCTTAGGGCATCAATGAAGAGCACACTATAGCGTTTTTCTAACGGTCTGTTTTTCCATTGTTCAATTTCTTTTACTGCTATATCTGTCAGATTACTGACACTGGTAGCACTGTATTTTTGACCATACATTTGCTCAATCAAATTAGCGATATCACGAGTGGATAGACCTCGAGCATACATTTGAATTACAGTCTGCTCAAGCCAGTCATCACGGCGTTTATATGGCTCAAATAGAGCAGTCTGAAAGTTATTGTTTCTATCTCTTGGGACTTCTAGATTTTCAATGACACCGTATTTAGTCTGAAAGTTACGTGAGTAATTTCCATTGCGGCTGTTGCCAGAGTTCTTACCAGCAGAATCATATTTATCGTAATTTAGAAATTCAGTCAATTCTCCTTTAAGAAGTTTTTCAATAAAATTTTTAATCAAATCATTGATCATGTCATCAAAATTGACTTGACCATTATTGGGGTTATCAGTTATACTTTTCATGAGGAGTCCTCCTAGTGGTTTGATTCTTTATTTTCGTCGATAAATATATTCAACCACTTTAAGAAGGATTCCTCTTTTTTTATTTTAAAAAAGTGTCAATATTTAATTTACACAACTTATTATACATTACTGGCCGGGATATCCCGGTTTTTTTACAGGGAAAATATAATTAATCAAGAATTATATATAATAGAAAATAAGAATTAATAAATTTAAAATTTAAGCAGAAATATTAGTGAGCTTTTCCATCAATATGGAGCTGTAGATGGTTAAAATCTTCTTCATCCATCCAGCCGTGATTTGCATCAGATCTAGTATCTAAATCTTTCATATAAGGTTTAATATCTAAAAGAGGTGTGCCGTTAAAAGCATCAAGGCTGGAGATATAAATTCTGTTAGCCTCAATTTTGAGTAGTTCTACTACACTAAGTCCGATAGAATTAATTCTGTTGGGAGATCTGGTAGCAAATAGTCCGATTTCTTTGTTTGACCAGGGAGTTTTAACTGTCAAATCAGTCGGTTCCTGGCTTTGATCTAAATAATAGAGCAGGTAAATATATTTAAGAGTCTTAAGTTCTTTGAGACCTTCCAAATACTGTTCATCTAATTCTATAAAAAATTCTTCCCCTTCAGTGTTTTGAGGAGGTTGAAATGGTGCATCATTGTTTTGATATGGTGTGTGAATAGTTCCTATAGCTTTTAGTTTCATAATTACATCCTTTCATATTTATCCAAAATATTTTAAAATAATACTAGAGCAAGTATAATATTAAAAGGCTTTAAAGTCAAAAAGGAGAGTCATTAACTTGAATTATTTTCAAAAAATATTAAGAGAAATTAGAGAATATAAGCCTGGCAGTCAGGCTGAGGAAAAGTATAAAAATTAGATTCTATAATTTTTAGTAAATAACAAAGATGATTATTTGAGGACCAATCCAAAAGGTCATTTGACTGCTTCTGCCTGGATACTTAATTATCAAGCAGATAAAGTCTTAATCCATCATCACCGGGCACTTGATAAATGGATTCAGCTGGGCGGACATTTAGAAGAGGGAGAATTAATTCAAGAAGCAGTGAATCTAAAAATTTAAAAATTGATGATCGTCGGGATAAGAAAGCGTCAATGAAAAAAATAAGTTCAGTAGAAGAAAAACTAAGATGAAAAAGGTAAAAATATTTTTGAAGAATAAAAGTTCGGTTTGGTAAGTATATAAAATAGTCGCTAG
>JBKHFK010000165.1:0-4387 GCA_046540295.1 Halanaerobium sp. | reverse complement strand
TTATTTTTTAACTGATAAACTGCCAGTAAATTTTAGCCAGGGCCATTACTCCCTGTTTAATCGAAAATTGATTTAAAGCAGCAGCAGAGATTATCAGTTCATTATTTTTTTCAGAACTCAAAAAGTTTTTATAATCTGGAATTAAAATTGAATTTTTTTCTGTAAAAACTTTAAAATCACGCTGGCTAATTTCTTGATTCAGTTTAAGTTTAAGATAAAAAAGGGAATTATTTTCTTTAAATTCCACACCTCTAAAATGATTGTTAATTGCTTCTTTTAAAAGTAATTTTCTGTTTTTTAACCTCTGTTTTAAAAACTTAATTCGTTTTTCTAGATAACCGGAGTCAAGATAATAACTTAACAAATTATTGATTAAATTTTCGCCGGCCGAAGATCTTTTTTCCTGACAGATATTGCTTAAATTATATTTTTTAAAATCTGAATTTAAATTCTCAACTTCTCCCGTCAGATAAACGAGTCCAGTTTCTAAACCAGGAAATATTCTGGCTGTTAATGATTGAATCAGGATGATTTCCTCTTTATATTTTGACTCCAGTAATTCTCTAAGCTTTTGATTCTGCTGATATAAGCTAAAATACTCAAATATTATAATTTTGAATTTAAGCATCTGTGCCAGTTCAAGCAGTGATTTTAATTTAGATAAACTCCAGTCTAATATACTCTCTGATGCAGATTCATCACTAATTATTAAATAGTCAATAGTATTGTTCTCTAAAAATTCCATTAAACTGTCATAATCAGCAGTACTCAGGTTAATCTTAATTTTATTTTTTAAAAGCGTATTTTTGGTTTGAGCTGCATATGTTTTAAACTCTTCTGCATAAAGATAATTAAAAAAAGAATAATCACTGCCTTTAGAAAATAATACTTCTTTATCTTTTCCAATTAATATTTTTAGAATTTCTGCCAGTTGTTCTTCTGAGCTGTAATATAACTTAAGTTTTTCTATATCGCTGTTTTTATCCTGAAGAAGTTTAAAATAACTTGATTTTTGACCTTCAATTTTCTTAAAAGCCTGACCTTTGTATTCGGAATAAAAACGATCAAAAATCAAGTCCCAGGCATACTCTTCCAGAAATTCCCCGCTGTTATCGGGGCCGCTAAAATCAATGATTTTATGGGGAGTTGAAAAGCTTTTTGAAGTCAGAATTCTTAATCGCTGGTCATCTCCATTACTTTTTAAAGCTGCAGCGGGAGCAATATAACTCCCACTGCCTTCTTTTTTATAGATTAAGTTTTCTGCAGCCAGTAAGTCATAGGCTTTAACAACTGTTTCTGCATTAACACTCAATCGGGAAGCAAGCTTTCTAATTGACGGCATTTTAGTATCAGGTGTATATTTATCTGCCAGTATCTCGGCTCTGATTGCTTCATAAATTTGTGTATATAGATTCTCTTCTCCATCTCTTTTTAAGTCAATATCGAACATTTTGCTTCCCTCCAATATTTTAATTCTTTTCGACTAAACACTAATTATAGATCTAAAGATATTAAATTTATACAGACTCATTTTTTCTTTTAAAAAATTTAATTACTTCATGTCCTAATAAGAAAATACCACCGGCCAGAACAACTCTAATCCAGTCTGCTAAGCTTACCCCGGCAAAGCCAAGGAAAGAGTTAATTGGTGAATAAATTACCAGTAATACCATTCCAATTGAAATTATAATTGAATAAATCATTTTTGTATTGCTGAAGAAATTCTTATTAAAAATACTTTTATATTCATAGCGGCGGGACATTATATTAACCCACTGAGAAAAAGCTATTGTTAAAAATGAAATTGTAGTACCCCTTGCATAAAGTTGAGTACCTTCTCGAACTGCAGCTGTCTGTTCATTAATAAATAAATAGAAGTTGATAAAAGCCAGTCCGCCCATCAAGAGAGCTAAAAATATTATTTCACTGAAGCTTCGTTTATTAACTATATGCTCATCCTGTTTTCGCGGTGGGGACTTCATTAAATGTTCTGATGCGGGGTCAAAGGTCAAAGCAGTCAGCGGTAAAATCTCAGCTATCAGATCAATTGAAAGAATCTGTATAGCAAGAATTGGGATTGGTGTACCCAGCATTGCTGCAGCTAAAAGACCTAAAAGCACAATTATTAATTCTGCCCCGTTTGTGGTTAGAGAAGCAATAACAGTTTTCTTTAAATTATTGTAAATATTCCTTCCTTCTTTAATAGCATAAACCAGAGTTGGAAAACTATCATCAAGTAGTATCAGCTCAGATGCCTCCTTAGAAACATCTGTACCCATCTGCCCCATAGCTACTCCAATATGAGCACTCTTTAATGCAGGAGCATCATTTACTCCATCACCGGTTACTGCCACAATCTTCTGCTGTTCTTTTAAGTTCTTAACAATTCTCAACTTATTTTCTGGTGAAACACGTGAGAAAATAAGTGACCTATTTTCTTCCATAATCTTTTGTAGATCATCTTCACTCATTGCTTCTAAATCTTCACTGGTAAAAACAGGCACATCTTCATCATCAATTGAAAGTTTAATTTCTTTACCAACAGCCTGTGCTGTAATTGCATGGTCACCGGTCATCATATAGGTATCAATATGAGCTTCATGTGACTCCTGAATAGCTTCTCTTACACCTTCTTTAGGAGGGTCAATCATAGCTGCCAGGCCAAGAAAAATAACATCTTTTTCTATTTCTTCTAAAACATAGTCTGTTTCATCATCCTCAAGTTTGCGGTAGGCAATAGCTAAAACACGCATTGCATCTTTGGAATATTTTTCGTTTAATTTATTTAATCTCTCTTTATCTTCCTCAGTAATTTCTACAACTTCACCATCTTTTAAAATATGTTTGGAAACCGAAAGTACACTACCTAAAGCACCCTTCATCTTAAGGTAATTTCCATCTTCAAATTCTCTGATTGAACTCATTCGTTTGCGGTCAGAATCAAAACTGAATTCATGTAACTCCGGATTATCTTCGTCTTCTGTAGGTGAACGAGTTCCCAGTTTAGTAGAAAGTGTGATTAAAGCTGCTTCAGTTGGATCACCGATTGCATACCAGCCTGGATGTTCTTCATCCGGTTTATGAATTTCTGCATTGGAAGCCATTGTAGCAGCATCAAAAATAATTTCCATTTCTGCAATTTCGGCTTCTGTTAAAGGCTCTCCATCTTCACCTAAAAGTTCACCTTCAGGTTCATATCCGAGACCGGTTACCTCATATTCTCTGCCATCAAAATATACTTTTTTGACTGTCATTTCATTTTTAGTTAAAGTACCGGTTTTATCAGTACAGACAACATTTGTTGAACCTAAGGTTTCTGCAGAAGATAATTTTTTAACAACTGCATTTTTGCCGGCCAGACGGTCAACTCCCTGAGAAAGGGCGACTGTAACCTGCATCGGTAAAGCCTGTGGTACAACAGCAACTGCAATCCCAAGAGCATAAATTAGAGCAAAATCAAGTCCATAACCCTGATAAATGCTGATACCAAATAAGGCCAGAGCTATAATAACTGCAAAAACTGCAATTTTATTGGCTACTGACTGCAGCTCAGACTGCAGGGGAGATTTTGACTTATCTTCTTCCTGAGTCATTGAGGCAATCTTACCCATTTCAGTCTCCATACCAGCTCGGACAACAACACCCTTAGCTGAACCAGAGGCAACTGTTGTTCCCAGATAGGCCATATTATCACGATCAGCCAGCGGCCTTTCCTCTTCTATATGGTTTGACTCCTTCTCCTGAGGCATTGATTCACCGGTCAGAGAAACATCATTTGTTCTTAAATTAAAAGCTTCAATTATCCTTATATCAGCCGGAATTTTATCTCCTTCTTCCAGACTGACAATATCTCCAACAACTAATTCTTCCTGGGCTATTTCTCCAATTTGATCATCTCTAATCACTTTTGAAGGAGATTTAACCAGTTTATTTAAAGAATCCATGATTTTTTCAGCTTTATATTCCTGCCGGAAGCCAATTACTGAGTTGATCACAGCAATAATTAACATAATTGTACCATCACGATAACTGCCAATTACAAAAGACATAACAGCAGCAACCAAAAGTAGAATTACCAGCACATCTTTAAACTGTTCTAAGAAAATTTTAACTAAAGATTTATCTACCTTGGCCTGAAGTAAATTTTTACCATCTTTTTCGAGCCGCTTTTTTGCTTCATCAGCAGTCAAACCTTTTTGAGATGTTCCAAGTTCTTCTAAAACATCAGCTGCTTTCTTCCTGTAAAATTCCTGTTCTTCCATATGATCACCTCTTATATTTTGAAGTAATTATTCGCTACTAAACAAAGATTAAATTTAAGCTTCTGCCAGGGCTGAAACTAGCTCCCTGCAGTATGCCGGAATATCTTTAACAACTCTGCCCCAGA
>JBKHFK010000164.1:0-4442 GCA_046540295.1 Halanaerobium sp. | reverse complement strand
TATTATGATTATTTTTATTATAATATGGTTCCTTCGACCTCTTATTTAAGAGAGTTTGATCTGCACCTGAGAATCCCCGGTTTTGTATTACTCTTCCCCAAATTTTTCAGCAGCAAAAAAGTACCGAAATTTATTGAACAGCCCAAACTCGCTAATATATTTTTAGAATACGAAAGACTGGGAAAGATTCTTGGGGTTAATAATGTGGTTGAGTTAAATCAGGTGATTGAAGATAATGAATATAATGAATTAATTCGGATAGCTGAGGCACTACATGAGAAGAAAATAGCAGAAATTGCAGACAGAATTAAGAGTGGGATGCCCAGAAATAAAATTATTTTAGTTGCCGGACCAACTTCTTCTGGCAAGACCACTTTTACTCACCGTTTGTCAACACAGCTTAAAATTAATGGTCTGCGGCCGGTTCAGATTTCGGTTGATAATTACTTTGTAAATCGGAAAAATACACCTCTTGATAAAAATGGTGAGCCTGACTTTGAATCAATCCATTCAATAAATTTAGAGTTGTTTAATGAACATCTTTTAAAATTGATTCAGGGAGAAAAAGTAGAGCTTCCTCGTTTTAATTTTGAGACAGGAGTCAGAGAAAAAAGTGGTAAACACCTCAAACTGGATGATGATCAGCCGATTTTAATCGAAGGTATTCATGGTTTAAATGATAAGATGACTGAAGTAATTCCCCAGGATTTAAAATTCAAAGTGTATATCAGTGCTCTTACTCAGCTTAATATTGACTGTCATAACCGAATACCAACAACTGATACCAGATTAATCCGCAGAATTGTCAGAGATAATCAATATCGAAGTTTAACTGCAGCTGAAACCTTAAAATTGTGGAAGGGAGTACGCAGGGGAGAAGAAAAAAACATTTTCCCTTACCAGGAAAATGCAGATGTAATGTTTAATTCAGCTTTAATTTATGAGCTTTCGGTTCTCAAAAATTATGTTGAGCCTTTATTAAAACAGATCGACAGAACCAATAAAAATTATTATCAGGCACAGCGGCTGCTCGAAATTCTGAGCAATTTTAAAGCCATACCTGATCATGAAGTACCATTTACGTCAATTTTAAGAGAGTTTACTGGTATGAGTGTTTTTAGAGAAGAATAGTTCAATTTTTTCTTTTATTTCATCCCAGTTTTTAACCTTGGTTATCTGCTCATTACCTTTAAAATCATAATTATGATATTTGCTGATCAGGATTACCGGAATATTTTCGGCTGCAATCTCCAGCGCGTTTTCTTTTCTATCATCTATAAACAGAGAAATATTTTTTTCTGCAGCCAGAGGGGCCTTTTGATCCTCATGGTGTAGTTCATGATAGGGTATACCATTTTCTTTTAACCAGTTTTCAGTTATTTCCCGGTGTTCCTCACTTCTGGCTGTGATTAAAATTAGACGATGGCCCTGTTCATAAAGTTCGCTGAGTATTTTTTTTGCTTTATCTACAGCTTTTACACTGCTGTATATTTCTTCTATATTTTCCTGAATAAATTCATTTAATTCCTGATCATTGAGTGCAAATGCTTTTCTCAGGTCATAGGTATATTCTTTTAATGTAATCTCTCGTTCAAAAAACTCATTCATTTTCTGCTGCCAGATGCTGTTGTGATCTGGACCTTCATCTGTCAGAACTCCATCAATATCTATTCCAAAATTGTATTTCATTTTTATAACACCTCATATAATTATATTTTACCTTTTAATAATGTTATCATTTTTTTAAAATAATGTCCAGATTGCAGTTTTTATTAATAACATTTATTAATTCAGCTTTCTTTTTCGGCTTAGATGAAGTAAAATAGTATTAAAGAAAAAGTGTAGGAGGTAGTAAATTGACTTTAAAAACAAATAAAGAAGAAAAAGTAGAGAAACTAATAGAATTATTTTCAGAACATTATCCAGAGCCGGGGACAGCCCTAAATTTCGATTCGGAATTTGAGCTTTTAATTGCAACAATTCTCTCAGCTCAGACTACAGATGTTCAGGTTAATAAAGTAACAGCAGAACTTTTTAAAAATTACAACAGTCCTGAAGCTATGTTAGAACTGAGTCAGAAGGAATTGGAGAAAAAAATAAATAGTATAGGTCTGTATAGAAATAAAGCAAAATATATTTTGAAAACCTGCAGGATTCTGCTGGATGAGTTTGATGGCAGAGTTCCTCAGACCAGAAAGAAACTTTTAAAACTCAGTGGTGTTGGCAGAAAAACAGCAAATGTGGTGCTGGCCAATGCTTTTTTTAAAGCTGCTTTTCCGGTCGATACCCATGTTTTTAGAGTTTCAGAGCGTCTGTGCTTAAGCAGTGGTCAGAATGTTGAGCAGACCGAAAAAGAGTTAACAGATTTAATTCCCAAAAAATACTGGATTGATTTTCACCACTGGTTAATTGATCACGGCCGGGCTCTCTGCAGGGCTCAAAATCCGGACTGCAAAAACTGTTTTGCAGCTGAACTCTGCTGTTATTACAATAATTAAATAAAAATTTCATTTAACTTTAAAATAAATCTGTGGGAGGAAGCAAAAATGAAAAAAATATTTGTTTTAGACACAAATGTACTTTTAAATGATCCTCGGGCAATTTATAGTTTTGAGGATAATGATGTTATTATCCCGCTGGCGGTTTTAGAAGAAATTGATAATTTGAAGACTAAAAGTTCAGATTTAGGTTTTAATGCTCGGGAAAGTTCACGAATTTTAGAGGAACTTAGAAGTAAGGGGAACCTGCATGATGGGGTAGAATTAGAATCCGGTGGTACTGTTAAAATAGTAATTAACGGTGGACTGGAACTCCCCGAAGGACTGAGTTCCAGTAAAATGGATAACAGAATTATTTCAACCGCCATTCATCTGCAGAAAGAAAACAAAGACAAAAAGGTAGTAATGATCTCAGATGATATTAATCTGCGTTTGATCTGTGATGGCTATGGTTTAAAGGCAGAAGAGCATAATTCTACCAGATTAAAGGAAGAAGAAATATACTCCGGTTTTAAGGAGATTAAGTGTGGTTCATCTTTAATTGATACATTTTTTCAGGAAGAAAAAATCTCTCTGTCAGATCTCGATCAACTTGAAGATTCACTATATGCAAATGAGTTTGTGCAGTTAACAGCAGATGATCGAAATAAAAATACCGCACTGGCCCGATTTGATGGAGAAAATTTAGTTACTCTCCGTTATAATAAAAAACAGCCGGCAAAGATTAGAGCCCGAAATAGAGAACAGCAGCTTGCTTTTGAACTGCTGCTTGATGATGAGATTCAGTTAGTAACAATCTCCGGTAAAGCCGGAACCGGTAAAACTCTGCTGGCAATTGCAGCCGGTTTATCGAAAGTAGTAGATGAACAGGTTTTTTCCAAACTGCTGGTGGCCAGACCCATTCAGCCGATGGGCAAAGAAATGGGATTTTTGCCCGGTGATGTTGAAGAAAAAATGGGTCCCTGGATGCAGCCGATTTTTGATAACCTTGATTTTATTGTTCACCGAAATAAAGATGCAAGATTTTCCTATCAAAAATTAGTGGATAAGGATTTAATTCAGGTTGAAGCTTTAACCTATATAAGAGGTAGATCAGTACCGGATCAGTTTATAATAATTGATGAGGCGCAGAATCTATCTTTACATGAGGTAAAAACAATTGTAACCAGGGCCGGCGAAGATTCTAAATTGATTTTTACAGGTGATCCATTTCAGATTGATAATCCATATTTGAACTTTCATAAAAATGGTTTAAATTATCTGGCACATAAATTTCATGATCAAAAAATCGCCGGGCATATAATGTTAAAAGAAGGAGAAAGATCAGAGCTTGCCGAAATTGCGAGTGACCTTCTATAAACTAGGAGTTGTATTTAATGAAAAAGGTTTTTAGATTAATAATGATCTCTGCTCTTTTGCTGGGACTTTTATTTCCAGTAGTCAGCTATGTTTATCAAAATGAAGAAATTCCCGGGATAATTATGGCACAGGAGGGCAGAGAAGCTAATATTAAGGAATTACTTAAACTGGCAAAAGCAGCTTATTATGAGGGTAATTATCAATCTGCAGAAAATTACTATCAGGAGATAATTGAACGTGCCCCCTTTAATTTAGAAAGCAGACGAAATCTGGCTGTAATTTATAATGATCAGAACAAACTCAATGCAGAAAATAAAATGCTGCTGCAGCTTACTATTTTAAGTAATCAAAGTGAGGACTATTTAAAGCTGGCTGTTAATTTTTATAAAATGAATAATAGCCTGGCTTCTAATTATATATTGGAAAATAAAATTGAAGAGGGACTTAATAGAAAAGATCTTCTTTTTCAAAAATACTATTATCTGATTAAAAATCATTTAAATTTAAAAAATTATGAACAGGCAGAAGAAAATTTAATGAAAATAACAAATTTAAAAATAAATCAGTCTGAAATCTATCTGCTGA
>JBKHFK010000163.1:0-4453 GCA_046540295.1 Halanaerobium sp. | reverse complement strand
TGAGCTCCAGAAGCTTTTTAGCTTGATGGAGCTCTATTAATGTAAAAAAAATTAGTTCTAATAAAGAAAGGTTGGGGAAAAAATGGATAAAAGACTCAAAGGTTTAAAAGAGAGTATAGCTAAAAGAAGGGAAAAGGACACAGTTCGCTCCTACAGTATTGGGCGCAATGAACCCTGTCCCTGCGGCAGTGGCAAGAAATTCAAAAAATGTTGTGCCCGCAATAATCCGGATAAAAGTGTGGAAGAATATTTTGAGGCAATTAAAAATGCAGCCAGTGAAGAAGAGGTATTAAATTTACTAAAAGAAGCGGTAGAAAACTATCCTTTAGAACACAGATTTCTGCTGCCCTTAATAGTTTATACCCTGCAGAGCAATAATTATCAGCAGGCAGGTAGATACTTAAGACATGCCTGGCAGCTGATGGGAACTGATTTAGATGAAGCCTTTATTTCTCCTCTGGTCAATATTATGCTCGATCAGGAAGAGATCGATGAGGCAGAAAAGCTGGTTCGTCAGGCCCTGGAGGAAAAAGGAGAAAGCATCCCACTTTTAATTGCTCTGGCTGAGGTTTATAAAAAGGGACAGAACTTTCAGCGGGTCAATGATATTATCGAACGGGCAATGCAGATTGATGCCGAGAATCTTCAGCTGATAGTGTTCCGTCTGGAAACCTTAATGGATTTAGATGATGTTGTTAGTGCCTTAAGTCTTTTTGAAAAATATTATGATCAGCTCAAAGAATATAAGCATATGCGGGTAATTTCATTTTTAGATGATTTTGTTAAGGAAAGATTTAAGCTTAAAGAAAATAAAAAATTGGATGAAAAAGAGGCCCTTTCCCGGGCTGCTCAAATTTTTAATGTGTTTCAGCAGCTTGATAATTTAAAAATGACTGAGGCAGAAAATGAAGGGCGAAAATTACTGGCTCAAATTAGAGAGCTGGCTCCTAAAAACTCTCAGATAGCACTTGATATCCTGGCTCGTTATCTGGCAGCAGAGTTGTATCAGGATTTTGCCGATTTTGCTGAAGAACTGGAAGCTGAACATCTGAAAAATCCTGATTTTTTAAGGCTTTTATTCCTGGCTGATTATCAGCAGGGAAATATAAAAGCAGCTGCAGAAAAAATTAAGACAGCTTTTACAATTGAAAAAAGCAGAAAAGACGGTCATTTCCACAACTGGCAGGTTGCCTCTGATTATTTAAGATTTTTAGTGGACCACGGTGATGATAAAGAACTGACTAATTTTGTTAAAGATTTTGCCGAACTTTTAGATAATGAAGATAATCTGCTGGCAAGCTTAATGATGTTAATTGAAAATGAGGAGGCCAGAAATTATCAAAAAAGTCTGCTGGACAGTCTGCTCAGCTTAGTTGACTCCGGTAAACTTGGTCAGATTAAGAAAAAAGATATCTACAATAATCGTCTCTTTATCAGTCTGGCTGCCTTAGATGGTGATGAAACAATCTATGATCAGGGCAGAAAAATGACAACTGAAGAATTAAAAGAGGTGATAGAGGAAGTTGAGGCTGCCGATGTTGAGACACCGGCTTTAAGCTATGCCAGACTGAGACTCTTAAAATATCAGTCAGAGCTGAATGAAGATCGAAAGGAAGAAATGGTGGATCAAGTTAAGGCTGCAGAGATAGAAAGTTACTTTGATACTGTTGCCTATTATGAGACCATTCTGAGATTTGCCGATCCGGCTCCAATTCTGACCGAAATTCCACATGGAAAATATTTAGATGATGAATATCTTGATTTTTATAGACTAATTGCTGCTTTAAAATTAAACTATTACGAAATGGGAACAGAACTTTTCCACCGGCAGTTAATGAGGGAAAGCGAGCGCAATAAAGTAATGAGCTATCTGGTTAGACTGCTGCGCTACTTTAAAGAAGATAAGCTGATTGAACATTTTGAAGCAATGGAAGTTGATCAGGTAATTATTAACTATTTAAAAAAGCTGACTGAAAAAAGAGATTAAGAGAAAAACTTTAAGAAAAATTTCCTAAAAACACTTGTTATTAAGCTTAATAATTATTATAATATAGCTATAACAGCCGGGGCGGAATCTTTAAATTAAGAGCTGCACCCTTTTGAAGCTGTTAAATACAATAAGTTTAGTCCACCTGGATCAATGGACTGGGATGGGAGGAAAAGAAAATAAAACTCAAAACAAGACAGATCGTGATTGCTGGTATGCTGGGAGCTATTTCTATAATTTTAGGTGCTACAGGACTGGGGTTAATTCCCTGGCCCAGTGCAGCCGGACATGCAACAATAATGCATCTGCCTGCTATTTTAGGTGGAATTATTGAAGGACCGATTGTTGGCCTGCTGATAGGTTTGATCTTTGGAATTTTTAGTTTTATCAGAGCAACCAATCCAATCTTTGCAGACCCAATTATTGCTGTACTGCCGCGTTTGTTTATTGGTGTTGCTGCCTATTATGCTTACCGGTCAACAAAGAATTTTAATCAGAGTGCTTCTTTGATTCTGGCAGGAGCAGTAGGAACAATTGTTAACACAGTAGGAGTTTTAATTTTAGCTGTAGTCAGGGGTTATTTGCCCTCAAGTGCTGCCTGGGCAGTTGCATTTACCAATGGAATTCCCGAAATAATTGTGGCAGCAGTGTTTTCACTGATTATTGGTAAGGCCCTGATTAACTTTCAGAAAAATAGTTAAGATATAAAGACTGAGGCCTTTGCTTCAGTCTTTTTTTTGTGTGTTAGTACCGGGTACAAAACGGCCGTTTTGTACCCGGTACTAAAGAAATAATTCACAAATATTGTTTTTTGACTTCATTGCTCCCGATAATGTATAATATATTATATAGATTAGGAGTATTAATCGACTCTGATTGAGGCTTGAGAGGAGGAGTTAAAATGAAAGATAAGCAGAGAATTAAAGAAGTGCTGGAAAATACTGAAATATTGCTTGAGCCAGACGATTTAATTTCTACCGAACATGATACAACTCTCCACTATTATGTACTCAGCAAGCCATATTATCTGGATGAATTCCCGGAGGAAGGTCCAGAAACTAAGGTAAGAGAAGGAGAAATAACCTGGGAAAAACCTAAATTATTAACTCCGGATTATATGATAAATATGAGTGGTTTTAGTGGTGAAGCAAAAAAGGCCATGGAGATTATTGCGCGTGAAAATCCAGATCTGGCTGGACTGCTTTATAAGATGAATTATAAAAAACAGTCAATCAGCACCTTTACTATAGCCAGAGAACTAGAGGCTGCTGAAGCAGAAATAAGAGAAGATATAGCTGAAGATGAAGATACTTTGACAGTAATTATTAAAGGAGTGGATGAGCTCTGGGATGTTTCGCTGATGAAGTTTATCCAGACTCTGATGCTCAAAAGTGCCTATAAATCTCAACTTCCTGACTATGAGGAAAAGGGATTTTTAAGCACAGATGATAAGGGTTTTTCGGTAGTTACCAGAAATCTTGAAGGACTGCCGATTGCAGCCAGTGAAGAGATCGAAAAAATGTTTGAGATGGTTAAAGCTGGTGATGAAGATCCTTCAAAATTGAAGAAGGAACTTGATCGCTGGGGAGTTTTTAATGCATATCAGGATAGATTTTTTGATCTTTTTAGGGAGGACTGATAATAATGAAGAGTGCTTATGAGATTGCAATGGAAAGAGCGGATGAAGTTTATGGTTCAAATGATAAGGAAGTCAATTCTCTGGAAATTCGAGAAGAATTGAAAGAAATTATGGCACCATTTTTTAAGGAAGAAATGGATGCTGAGGGTTTATGGCATAAACTGGAAGATAAAGAGAAAGCTTATTTAAAAGAAGCTCAGCTGATGTTAATTGAATCAATCGGTCTCCGTAATTCTTCTGAACAGATAAAAAGAAGAAAAGAAGCAGTTATGGCTGTTGAATCACTTAAAGAAAGTGGAAATACGAGCTTTTTTGAAAAGCAGTTTACTCAGGCACAGAGCCTGCAGCAGCAGTATCAGACTCAGAAGAAACAGCTGGATGAACAGGTTAAACAGCATTTAGAGCAGGCCCAGGGACAGGGTCAGAATCCACTTGCTGCTCAGGGAGAAAATGCTGAGGGGCAGAATGGAATGAATGCTCAGGTGAGACAGCAGCTGGCCCAGAAGTTATCTGAATTTCAGGAAAGCTATAATAAACGTTTTAATAAATTAATAGAGAAAATGAAAGCAGAAATAGAATAACCACCAGCTATATTAAATATAATTTAATATAATCGGCAAAAATTAAATAAAAATTTAAAAATCCGACCTTTGAGTCGGGTTTTTTTGCTTTTAAAACTAAAAATAAACAGGAGAACTTTAATGAAGCTAGAATAATATATTAAGAAGTAAATATAGGTACCGGGTACTTGTAAATATTTACCAAAAGAATTATAAAATAAGGTAAATATTTACAAGTACCCGGTACCTAAAGATGGAGGGGTAATT
>JBKHFK010000162.1:0-4466 GCA_046540295.1 Halanaerobium sp. | reverse complement strand
ATAAGTATAGATTTATCAACCTGATGCAGTATTATTTGTTAAGAAAATTGCGTAGTTGGTAGATTTAGTATAAGAATATAATTAAAAAAGGAAGTGGAAGTTAATTTGCAAAAGATTAAATTTAATGAATTAAATGTATCAGACGAAATTTTGAAAGCAGTTGAAGAAATGGGTTTTGAGGAAACAACTCCGATTCAGACAAATGCTATACCGGCTGTACTTGACGGAAAAGATATTGTTGGTCAGGCACAGACAGGTACTGGTAAAACAGCAGCCTTTGGTATCCCTCTTTTAGAAGAAATGGATGCTGATAATAAGGATCCTCAGGCAATTATTCTCTGTCCGACAAGAGAACTTGCTATTCAGGTCTCCGAAGAACTAAAAAGGCTGGCAAAATATAAAAGAAGAATTTATACTCTCCCGGTCTACGGTGGACAGTCAATCGGACGCCAGATTAAAGCCCTAAATAAAGGAGTCCAAATTGTAATTGGTACTCCCGGTAGAGTAATGGACCATATTCGCCGCGGAACTTTAAAACTTGACAATATAGATTATTTTGTACTTGATGAAGCAGATGTAATGCTGGATATGGGCTTCATTGATGATATAGAAACTGTATTAAGAGATATTCCAGATGAGAGACAGACTCTCTTCTTTTCGGCTACTATTCCTCAGTCAATTAAAAGACTGAGTAAAAAGTACCAGCAGAACTCAGAATTTTTAAGAGTTGCACACGAAAAACTAACCGTACCTTCTATCGATCAGTATTACTATGAGATTAGAAGACACGAAAAGCTGAAAGCATTAACCAGAATTCTTGATCTAAGCAGTCCCGAACTGGCTATTGTTTTCTGTAACACCAGAAAAATGGTTGATGAGCTGAACATTAAACTGCAGGCTCGCGGTTACTTATCTGATGCAATTCATGGTGGTTTAAATCAGAATCAGCGTGACCGAGTAATGAACAAGTTTAGAAATGGAATTATCGAAGTTCTGGTAGCTACTGATGTAGCAGCCCGCGGTATAGATGTTGATGATGTAGAGGCTGTATTTAACTATGATCTACCTCAGGACACTGACTATTATGTTCACAGAATTGGACGTACTGGTAGAGCTGGAAAAAGTGGAGAAGCTCACAGTTTTGTAGTGGGTAAGGATATCTATAAATTAAGAGATATTCAGAAATATACCAAATCAAAGATTAAAAGATCAGAGATTCCATCTCAGGGTGATATAGAGGCTGCTCAATTCGATCAGTTTAGTGATGAACTGAGTGCTTATATGGATTCTGCAGATTTAGGAAAATATATAGAATTAATCGAGGATTTAATTGATGAAGAGTATTCTGCCCTGGAAATTGCAGCTGCTTTAATGAAAAAGACAATGGAAAGAGAAGATAGTGATGATAATCAAACTGAAAATTCAGGTCAGAGCTTTGGTGATACCGGGGCTGAGCCGGGAATGGTTAGATTATTTATTAATATTGGTAAAAAAGATAGAGTTTCTCCCCGCCACATTGTAGGTGCTATTGCTGGTGAAACAGGAATGCCCGGTGGTTTAATCGGAGCAATTGATATTTATGATAACTTTACCTTTGTTGAAGTTCCCAGAAAAAAAGGACATGAAGTATTACAGATCATGAAGGATAACTATATTAAAGGAACTAAAGTTAACATTGAAGCTGCAAGATCAAAGTAAATAAATCTTATTAAAATTAATAAGTTTAAAGCTCAGTAAAAATATAGAAATGGTGCCGGAAGTGTAAAAGCTGCCAGCACCATTTTTTTTATTTATATTTTCGATGTTGATTAAAATTCTGATGAGTATTAATTTTATTGGAATTAAATCATTTTAAATCTCCAGACTTTTGAAGAAAAATCTTCTTTTAAATAGGGAACTTTAAGCCCATAATTCATCAATTCATCTCCCCCATAAATTTCTCCAGAATTAAGCTCCTTATAATCACTCTCAGTATCCAGTCCCTTTAATTTTAATCTCTGTTCTTTTGGGTTGGGAGCAGCTAAAATCTGATAAAATCCTGCCAGAACCTCTTCTTTATCATCAGCTACATAAGACCAGGCCGTAAAATTACCTTCAAATGGACTTCTCAATCTGTAAAAATTACCAAACTGAACCAGTTTTCTTATTTTCTTATAGTTATTAACCTGATTTTTGACAGCTTTCATTTCGTCCTGATTGAGCTGAGTAATATCCAGTTCATAACCTAAATTAGCAAAACTTGCAACATCATAGCGCATTTTTAGTGAGGTACTGCGCTCAACCTGATGGTTGGGAACAGCCGAAACATGGGCTCCCATAGAGGATGCTGGATAGACCATTGAAGTCCCGTACTGAATCTTTAGCCTTTCTACAGCATCTGTATCATCACTGGTCCAGGTCTGCGGCATATAATAAAGCATTCCCGGATCAAAGCGACCGCCACCACCGGCACAGCTTTCAAATAAAATATCTGGAAAGCTGGAAGTTATCTCTTCTAAAACTCTGTAAAGTCCTAAAATATAGCGGTGATTTAATTCCCGCTGCCTTTTAGAATCGAGTTTTAAAGAGCCATATTCAGTCATCGGCCTATTCATATCCCACTTAACATAGGAGATATTTGCCTGATTCAAAATTGCAGAAACTCGCTCAATTATATAATCCTGAACATCTCTGCGGCTTAAATCTAAAATTAACTGCTGTCGGGAAAGTGTTGATTCTCTGTTTTCAACTTGAATCGCCCACTCTGGATGCTCCCTGTATAAATCACTGTCCGGGGAAATCATTTCCGGCTCAAACCAGAGGCCAAAATCAAGACCCAGCTTATTTATTTCTTCAGCTAAATATTTTAAACCTCCCGGCAGTTTTTCTTGATTAACATACCAGTCACCAAGTGAAGAAGTGTCATCATTGCGCCTGCCAAACCAGCCGTCATCAAGCACAAATAATTCAAGATCAACCTCTGCAGCAGCCTCTGCCATTTCTAAAATCTTAGCTGTATTAAAATCAAAATAGGTACCTTCCCAGTTATTGATTAAAACAGGTCTTTCTTTTTCGCGGTGTTTCCCTCTTACAAGTCGTTTTTGATACAGCTGGTGATAGTTTTGGGACATTTTATTTAAACCCTGATCAGAATAATTGATTACAACTTCCGGTGTCTGAAAACTCTGCCCACTCTCTAAAAGCCAGTTAAAGTTAAAAGGGTTAATTCCCATAGTTAACCTTGTTTTACCATAGTGATTTTTCTCAGCCTGAACAATAAAATTAGCAGAATAAACAAGGCTGAAGCCATATGCATCTCCACTGTATTCATCTGTATCCGGTTCAACTAAAGCAGCAAATGGATTCTGCTGGTGGCTGCTGCCCCCTCTTTTGCTGTCAATTTTAGTTATCCCCTGTTCTAAGGGCCGGCGAATAATATCTCTTTCTCTGCCCCAGGCACCGGATAGCTGCAACAGTTCAAGATCTTGATTTTCAAAATCAACACTAATTGACAGAGCTCGCTTTAAATTAATGTCCTTTTGGCCCTGATTATTAAAATGAGCTGAGCGGCTGATAATTGGATAATCTTTAAAAATTGTATAGCTTAAAATAACTTCTAAATCTAAAACTTCATCATAGAGAACTATATCCAGGCTCTCTGCTTCACCTTCCTGCTCCACATAAACTGCCGGCAGTCCTTCTAAATCTTTTTTCCCGGGATAAATTTCATGTTTTTGATACTTTAAATCACTGATAATTGATCCAGCTTCTGCTTCAACTTGATAGGCCGGTTCTCTAAAATCAGACTGCCCAAAGGAAGGATATTCGCGAGCAATATTTTCTAAAATAAAACCTGTATCCTCTCTATCAGCATAAGCCTCATATGGTCTGGGTTGTGAAATTGGATAACGATCAAGTCTCTCTGCATTCTTAATTTTTTTACCCCAGTAGAGATGGCCCAGCTGACCATTTTTTAACACCTTTAAAACATAGCTAATTTCATCATTCTGTAAATGAAAAATTTCTTTATCCTCAAAATATTTGATAGACATTTTATTACCTCCACTTATTTAGAATTGATTTCACTGACAAAAAACGACATAATTCGGGTGGTACACGGCACTTGTAAGCTGCTTACTGATATTTTTTTAGCTGTAATATTTTATAATATAGTTTTTCTGCAGCCTCTCCCATTTCTTCAATTGAATAGCTTTCAGCCATTTTACGCGCATTTTCAGAACTCTGCTGATAGAGTTTCTGCTCAGTTAAAAGTTCTTCAATCCGGCTGCTCCATTTTGCCGGATCTGCTTCAGTTTTATAACCATTATATCCATTTTCGATTACATCATCAATACCGCTTGATTTAACAGCGACAACCGGATTATACCCGGCCATAGCTTCCAGCAGGACCATTCCCTGGGTTTCAGTTGTAGAGGCAAAAACAAATAGATCTGCTGCCAGATAATAACTGGCAATTTTTCTGTAAT
>JBKHFK010000161.1:0-4477 GCA_046540295.1 Halanaerobium sp. | reverse complement strand
CCATTTAAATATTCCTGCTTAATTATAACTTTATTTTTAAAATTAATTTTAATCTATCTCAATAAAATTTATACTGACTCAGATTATTATATTTATTATCTAGAACGATAAAAAAACTAATATACATAAAAAATCCCCTCCGTACAGGCTGCACGAAAGGGGTAATAATATAGTTAGCTTTCAAAATTTATTTAAAATCAGATATCTGCTCTTAAATCTGAATACACTGCCGTTTCCAGACAGTAAAACAAACCCTTTTAAAAAAGTTTAAGCTTTAACTGCCGCAGTTTAATAAATCAAATTTAAATAAATTTCTGCTCTAACACCCCCTCATGACCCGTGAGTTAATGGTGTTTATAAATAAAGGCAGGTCTTCCGGCTCGGTTCAGTTAATAATCAGCCTTCCCGGTTTCCCAGTGGCAATTTTGATTATCTTTAAACCTTACGGCGGCGGGACCGCAGAGGCTTTTCACCTCTTTCCCGTTTTAATCCAGCCACTTATTTTCGCTATTAACACCAAAATAATGGCTGAAACCTTTATCAAAACTATTCAATTTTTAATTAACTAACTTTATCTTAATATATCTGCAGGCAAAATACAAATATTTTAATCCTATTTTCCAATCAAATTTAAAGCTGAACTCTAAGTAAAGATTAAAATTCTCTAAAATACTACCCTTTTGTTTTGAATAAGTTAGTTATTCGTTTCGTCCTTTAACCACTACAGAGCCAAAGTAAAACAGGGCTGCTGTAATGATAATTACTGCTCCTGATGGCAGATCATAATAATAGGAAAAAGTTAAACCACTGAAAGAAAATATGAGACCAAAAATAACAGCCAGGCCCATAATTTTCTTTAAATCATCTGTATAGAGCCTTGCTGCTGCCGGAGGTGCAGTTAAAAGGGCAATAACCAGCACTATACCAACAACTCTAATTAAAATTACTATTGAAAGTGCAATCATAATAAATAAAAAGTTTTCTAAAAGATTTGACTTAACTCCAAGTACTCTTAAAAATTCTTCATCAAATAAATACGCCTTCCAGTAATTAAAAAGACTGCTGATAGCCAGAATCATAAATAATGTCAGAGCTCCCATCAGCCAGACATCCATTTTACGTACTGTTAAAATATCCCCAAATAAATAAGAAGATATATCAGGTGGATAACCGGGTGTAAAACCAATAAATAAAACTCCCAGTGACATTCCCAGAGACCAGAACATACCAATCAGAGTGTCAGAACCCGTCCCAATTTTGCGACGGATAGAGGCAATTGCCAGCGAAGCAGCCACAGCAAAAGCCAGAGCCCCATAGATGGGCTCAATATTTAAAAGATAGCCAAGTCCGATACCTCCAAAAGAAGTATGAGCAATACCTCCACTTAACATCACCAGCTTTTTTTCCACAATAATAGTCCCAATCAGACCACAGGCAATACTGGCCAGAACTGCAGCAAAAAAAGCATTCTGCATAAACTGATAATTTAAAATTGCATCAATCATCATTTTCCTCCTCTACATGAGGGGCAAATACATGGTGAGGATGGCCGTGAGCTATTAAATCTACCGGACATCCAAATACCTGCTCAGTCGTCTGCCGATCTAAATATTTGTCCCCGTGATGATAGAGTTTTTCATTCAGGCAGGCCAGGCTGTCAAAATAAGAAGAGACTGCAGCCATATCGTGGGTTACTACAATAATTGTTTTTTGTTTATTTAACTCTTTTAACAATTCATAGATCTGAGAAGTGGAGCTGGCATCAACATTTGCTGTAGGCTCATCAAGAAGTAAAATTTCTGGTTCCACAGCCAGACCTCTGGCAATTAAAACCCGCTGCAGCTGACCCCCGGAAAGTTTTCCGATCTGTCTGTCTTTAAGCTGCAGAAGATTTAACTGTTCCAGGACTGCCTCAGCTTTTTTGATATCTTCTTTTTTATACTGGTGAAAAAATCTAACCCGGCCACCCAGTCTGGCCATTAAAACAACATCTAAAACACTAATGGGAAAACTTCGGTCAAAATTAGAAATCTGCGGCACATAACCAAGCTTATCCACTGCCTGGTTTAGGGAATGCCCAAAGATTTTGACCTCCCCTACTTCAGGCTCTATTAATCCAAGTATCACCTTCAGTAGAGTAGTTTTCCCACCACCATTGGGTCCAATAATCCCCAGAAAAGATCCTTCAGCAACCCTGATACTTACATCTTTTAGGGCATCTAAATTTCCATATTTAACTGAAATATTTTTCAGTTCAACTGCATAATCCACTACTGATCATCTCTTTCAGAAATTTCATCTGCTATTTTTTCAGCCATAACCCTTAAATTCTCAGTATAATCCTGTGCTAAAGGATTTAGCTGAATAAATTCTCCACCGAGCTCTTCTGCTACAGCTCTGGTTTTGGTACTGTCAATTTCTGCCTGATAAAAAACATTTTTAATTCCCTGCTGCCGGGCATGCTGAATAATCTCCTGTAAGTGACGTGGTCCTGGTTCTTTACCATCTTCTTCTATTGCTATCATTTCTAAACCATATTCTTCAGTAAAATAACCAAAAGCAGGGTGATAAACCAGTATTTCCCGACCTTCATAGTCTGATAATAATTCCTTAATCTGTTGATCGGCTGTGTCCAGTTTTTCTAAATACTGCTCGGAGTTTTTATTAAACTCTTCTTCATACTGAGGCAGAAGCTCAATTAATTCCTCTTTCATTATCTCAACCATCAGTCGAACTCTAGCTGGTGAAAGCCAGATATGAGGATCTCTGCCTCCCTGATGACTGTGACCGTGATCATCAGCTTCATCATCTTGATGATCATCAGCGGCTTCTTCCTCTCCAAAATAGCGGTGAGGATATTCTGATTCGATTCTTTCAAATAGTTTTACCACTTCTAAATCAGCCTGTTCTTCTGCCCTTGGTAAAATATTCTGCATATCTGCAGGTACTCCCATTGAAAAATAAATACTGGCTTCATTAAAGGCCCGCATTTCAGCAGGAGATGGAGCATAATTTGAAGGGCTGGACCCTTTGGGTATCATTTCCACAACTTCTACCCTCTCACCTGCTACAGCTTCAACCATTTCCAGCTGAGGTACAATTGTTACAGCAACTGTAGCTTCAGCTGCAGAAACAGAAAAAGATGCTGCCAGCAGTATTAATGAAACTAAAAATACTAAAAATAGACTATTTTTTTTATACATCAAAGATCACCTCTATATTTTTTTTAAATAATAGTTCTCAGCAGCAACTGAAGAACTCCAAAAATTCCCCCAAACCATCCGTACTGTTTGAGCTGTGCGAAATACCTGCCGGCAAAACTATCAAAAACTTGCTCAATTTCTGCCGGATTCATCTTACTGATCTCAGCTGCTGTCAGTTCCTGTAATTCAAGGCTCTTTAGCAGTGACTCCGAATTAGCCTTAAAACTATCTACTCCAGCTTCCACAAATAAAGCAAGCAAATATTTTATACTATCTCTGTTCAATTCTTCTTTTAAAAGCTCAGATAAATCTAAAATTTCTTCTGCACTTTTATTTAGCAGCAGCTCATTTAATTTCTGACTTTCTATTAAGGAAAGCAGATTCTGTTTAAAATCTGCAAAAATTTGAGCATCAAATACTTCCGGATCAATTAAATTCAGGTCATTTAAAATTAACTCCAGCTCCTGATTTAAGATCTCAGTATCTGCAGAATTAAGCAGCTGTAATACCTCTTTTTTGATATTATCTGTTTCAAATAATTTTTTGAGCTGCAGCAGAAGTTTTAATTTTTGTTCTAAACTAAGCTGTTTTAGTAAATAATCCACTAATTCCGTCTTTAATTCAAATTCAAGAGACAGTAAATCACTTTTTTCTTCTTTTAACAGCAGATCAATTAATGCTGAAAGAGAATCATCACTAAGATAAAGAACCTCTGTTATTAGTTCACTTCCTGCCTCTGCGCTGACAAAGTTTTTTAGAATCTGGTTTATCTTCATATTTTCTCCTGTCAGCAGTTCTTTTTGCCCAATGTTTTCAAGCAGCTTAAAGTAAAGTTTATCTAACTTTTCTCTGTTTTCTACAGAGTATTCGGCCTGAAGTTTATTAAAAACCCGCTCGACAACTGACTCTACAAATTCATCCAGATCTGCCATATAAATAGCACCTGAAATCAGTGTATTTTTAAGCAGACCCCCCTTCTTATCCTTTTCTTTTTCTATGATTTCATCTTTTTTGAAGTTAATTAAACGAGCAGCAGTATCCTGCTGTTCAAAAAAGAAGTTTAAAAACTGTTGAAGATAATAATCCTGATTATCTCTCAATAATTCTAAAAGATAATTTTTTAAATCAAATTCAAATTCTTTTTCCAGCAGATATGGTGCCAGAAATTTAAAGAGAGGATAAAGTTCTTTATTCTGAAGCAGCTGTTTAAACTGAATGGAATTTAAATTAAATCTGTAGCTTCCAGCAGTAGCAGCTTTTAGATCGTCAAACTC
>JBKHFK010000160.1:0-4484 GCA_046540295.1 Halanaerobium sp. | reverse complement strand
TTTTAACCAGTCTCCTGTTTCTATTTCTTTAAGCAGCCCGGTTATCTGCTTCTCACTTTTCTTTCTTGGTGGTGGATCAACAATTATAACTCTACCTCCACCAATTAAATTCATTGGAGAATATCTTCTGATTACAAATTTTTCACCTAAATAAGCTGCAATCTCTTCTTCAAGGCTAAAGAGTACATAGGCTTCTTCCCCGGGGAAAAGTTCCTTTTTTTCATAAATGTAAACCCGACCAATAATCTCTTTAGCTCCAATATGAAATCTTATTCGATCACCATTTTTGAGCACAAAACCTAAATCTTTGAGCATTTTTAATTTTGCCTCAAAATATTTAGTTTTAAAGAGCGAATTAACTCTTGCCAGTACATCTCCTCGCTGCAGTTCATCCTTATCAATCCCGGAAAGGTTAATTCCCACTCTCTGACCGGGATATGCTTTTTGAACCTGATCATTATGAACCTGCAGGCTTCTAACCCGTATTTTTTTAGACTGAGGGTAAAGCTCAAGTTGATCTTCAACTTCAATAATCCCTCTAAAAAGAGTTCCAGTTACAATCGTTCCAAAACCTTTTAGAGTAAAGACTCTATCAATAGGAAAATAAGTATTGCTTTCAGTTTCTTTAGTACTAATTTTTTCTACAATCTTATTTATTTCAGCTTTTAAATCATCTATCCCTTCTTTTTCCACTGCAGAAAGAGGAATAATTTCTGCATCTTCTAGAAAAGAATCTGCCAGTTTTTCCCGGGTATCTTCAATAACAAGTTCTTTCCATTCTGCATCCACTTTGTCAATTTTAGTTAAAGCAACAATACCATGTTTTACCCCAAGTAAATCAAGAATTGCCAGATGTTCTTTTGATTGCGGCATCATGCCTTCATCTGCAGCCACAACTAAAAGTGCCAGATCAACACCAGCCGCTCCTGCCAGCATATTTTTTATAAATTTTTCATGTCCCGGTACATCAATAATCCCTACCTGCTGCTGGTTTGAAAGTTCAAAGGAAGTAAAACCAAGTTCAATCGAAATTCCCCGCTCTTTTTCCTGTTTTAATCTATCTGTGTCTGCACCAGTAAGAGCCTTAATTAAAGTTGTTTTTCCATGATCAATATGACCGGCTGTGCCAATAATTATATTTTTATGATTCATCAAAGTTCCTCCTCCAGAACTTGATTAATTTCTCCAGCGAGGATCTTAATTTCTTTTTCCTGGACAGTTTTAAGGTCAATTATTAACTTCTGATTTTTAATTCTGCTGAAGATGGGCATCTCGGCCTGCCGTAATTTATAGGCCAGTTTTTCTGCAGAAATTAAATCAGAATCAACTGTCAGAATATATGTCTTAATTTCAGTCAGAGGATAACTACCTCCTCCTATTCGAGCGGTGTCTTTTTCAATTTTAAAACTAAAATTATCATTTTCAGCTAAATTATTCAATAATTTTTGAGCCCGCTTTTTAACTTTTTCATCTGATTCTGTCAGCATTTTAAGAGTAGGTATTTTTTCAACAGCTTCCTCAAAATTGCGGTACAATTTAAGTGTAGCTTCCAGTGCTGCCAGTGTAAATTTATCAACTCTTAAAGCTCTCAATAAAGGATGATATTCCAATTTTTTAATATATTCCTTCTTTCCAACAATTATCCCGGCCTGAGGTCCACCAAGCAGCTTATCTCCACTAAATGTTACTAAATCAATACCAGCATCTATACTTTCTTTAACTGTAGGTTCATAAGGCAGACCATAGGACTGCAGATCAAAGATTATCCCACTTCCCAGATCTTCAATAACAGGAATACCTCTCTGATGGGCATCATTAACCAGTTCTTCTGCATCAACAGCTGCTGTAAAACCTTTGATTCTATAGTTGCTGGTATGAACTTTTAGAAAAGCACCGGTTTCTTCAGAAACTGCATTCAAATAATCCTTTAAATAAACTTTATTAGTTGAACCAACCTCTACCAATCTGGCTCCGCTCTGCTCCATCACTTCGGGAACTCTAAATGAACCTCCAATTTCTACCAGTTCTCCGCGAGAAATAACCACTTCTTTATCTTCAGCTATAGCTGCTAAAACTAAAGTCACTGCTGCAGCATTATTATTAACCACCAGTGCTGCCTCAGCCCCGGTAAGATTCTTTATAATCTCCTGAACAGAAGAATAACGATCCCCCCGCTCTCCACTTTCTTGATCAATTTCTAAAGTTGAATAATGCAGTGCAACATTATTAACTGCTTCAGCTGCTTTATCAGCAAGCAGAGATCTGCCGAGATTTGTATGGATCACAACGCCTGTAGCATTTATGGCAGCTGCCATTTCGGGACGATAAATATTATCTAAATACTGTTTAACTGAGTCCAGAATATTTTCTGCTTTTAATAAATTTTTATCAAAATCAGTCTCTGAAAAATCATCCGCTAAAATCTTAGTTCTTAATTTATCAGTTACATATCTTATTCCTTCCAATAAATCAGCGCGAGAATAATTATCTTTTATTTTTTCTGACTTTTGTGCGGCTAATATATCATTTACTGCAGGAATTGATTTTAATAGCTCTTGCTTATCCATAATTACTTCCCCCTAAAATTAATAACCCATTTGCTTAAAAAAAATGCACCTAAAAAGATTATATAATCTAAATAGATGCTAAAAAAGATAAAAAATTGTATGGCGGGAATGTATGGGAATCGAACCCACCACAGACAGGTCCGCCTGCCTGCCACTGGATTTGAAGTCCAGGATATTCACCATGAATATAAACACTCCCATATATATTTACCAATATAATTATAGCATTTTGTTATTTGCTTTACAAGATTTTATCTCTTTTACTCCACCTATCACAGCAGCCATAATTATAAATAATTGCGGCCTGCCATAGATAGCGTCAACTATAATTTAAATTGATCTACAATAGTTGATAATTTCTGGGCCATCACTGTCAGGTTCTCTGCAGATTTAACTATTTCTTCTGTTACTCTGCTCTGTTCTTCACTGCTGGCAGATACTTCTTCCGAATTAGCAGCAGTTTCACTGCTCACGCGTGAAATTTCTTCCATATAATTATTTACTTCCTGGCTTTCTTCTTTAATTTCTTCCAGATTGAAATCTACCTTATCAATTAAGGAGTTTAAGCTATCTACTGCTGTATTAATTTTATCAAAAGAAACTCCTGTATCCTGGATAGAATTTATACTATGATCTACTACTTCCTCAGTATTTCTCATTTTATGATTAGCAGCTTTGACAGCAGTTTGTATATCTTTAATTAATGCTGAAATTTTTTCAGTAGCATTTTCTGATTCTTCGGCTAAATTTCTAATTTCATCTGCCACAACACTGAATCCTCTTCCAGCCTCTCCAGCTCTGGCTGCTTCAATGGCAGCATTTAATGCTAAAAGGTTTGTTTGAGAAGCAATATCATTAATTAGGTTAATTATTGCTTCTATTTCACCTGAAAGTTCTCCCAATTTATTTATTTTAGCTGCAGCCTGATCAGAATTATCCTTTACGTTTTCAATATCATCTACAGTTTGATTAAGATTTGTCCTGCCTCTTTTAATACTATTTACTACATTAGAAGCATTATCCTGCATTTGACCCGAAATATGATTTACTTTATTTATTCTCTCCCCAAGATTATTAATGTTATTTTTGCTATCCTCTATAACAGCAGTCTGTTCTTCTGCACCTGAGGCAACATTTTGAATTGAATTACTTACCTCATCCGCTGAAGCCGACACTTCCTGACTGGAGGCTGATAATTCTTCACTGGCAGCTGATAAATCACCCGCTATATCTGCGGCACTACCTATAATATTTTTTAAATGACTCTGCATAACTGAAAAAGTTTCGGTAAGCTTGCCCAGCTCATCTTTTCTTTTTAAAAGGTTCTCCGGTATTTTTTGGCTTAAATTACCCTTAGAAATCTCTCCACATTGAATGACCATTTTGTCCAGAGCCTTTATTACATTATTTGAACTCAAAAACAAAATCAGACTAATTAAAATAAAAAGCACTGCGGCAATATAGATCAGTTTTTTTCTGGCTTCATTTACTGTAGTATAAATTTCTTCCATTGAAAAAGCTAGATTTAAAACACCAATCTGTTCACCTTCAATTTCAACAGGAACGAATGCCTCATTTATTTTAATTTCCTGATCATTGTAATTATAACTTTTTTCTTCAAAATAGTTTTCGCCAGTTTTTACAGCAGTCTGAATTGGCTCAGCATCTCTGCGCTCTCCAACTTTATCTTCTCTGCTGTCTGCTTCATTTTTAAGATCATTATTAATAAAAGCAGCATAAACTATCTGCTCATTTTCTTCCAGTTTTTCGACTAATGTCTGATAACTAAAGCTATCAGTTAATTCTCTTACATTATTAGCTCTAATTCCCACCTGGATAAAAGATCCATCATCATTTCTTAAGTAACCATATTTATTGTAATTATCTGATTCAGTGTCTTTACGAATATCTTCTATT
>JBKHFK010000159.1:0-4523 GCA_046540295.1 Halanaerobium sp. | reverse complement strand
GCAGATAATTTATGATTTCTTTTCAGCAGCCGGGATAGGCATTTTAAGCCATACTGTGGAGCCTAATTATTGTCTGCAGCTGATTCCTCAATTATACCGTCAGTGGTAATAAATAGCAAATATCACTTTTGCAGTATTATTTTTAAAAATAACTATAAATCTGCTGCCAGAGTAAAAGTACAGTCATAAAAACAGGAATCCAGAGCAGCTGGATTGTAAAGTCCTGATAGACAAAATCATGCAGTTTTTTGGAAGCATTAAAAATTGCATTATAGAAAAATGTTTCAAAAATTTTCTCTGTATCAAAGCGGACACTCTTCCGGCTTAAACCATAAACAAAATTCAAAAATAACTGGAGATAATTTTCCAGTGATAGGTTTTCCCGTGCATCAACCTTAAAACCACTGTTATTATAAAAGAGATAGGCAGAAATTCCAAAATAAATGAGAGTATCCCGCAGCCCGCTTAATAAATGAAAATCTTTTTCAACAAGAGCACTTAAAACTTCTCCCGGCATTTCGGGCCAGAATCCAACCACAATAATTCCCAGAACACCAGTTAAGAGAGCCAGAATATCATGAGTATAGATCTGGTAGTGGTTAAAGCCCTGCTTTAAATCTTTAATAAAAGTGCTGTAATCCTGATCCTTAATAAAAAACCAGTACAGAACTCTGCCGGCATAAAGAAAACTTAAAAGTCCAAGTAAAAAGAAAACCGCTGTTGAGAGCAGACCCGGAGTTTGAGCAGATTTAATTAAATATTTACTGTTATAACCGGCTGTATAAACAACAGCTCCCAGGGAGGCAAAACTAATAATAGTTGCCAGTGCAGTAATTGGCCTGCGGCTGATCGCATCTTTAAAATCGTAAATAATTCTGCTTCCGTATTCTTTCTGCCAGATACCACTGCTGATAAAAAGTGTTGTTTTGGCAAAACCATGGGCAATAATATGAAGAACCGCCCCATAAAAAGCATATTTACCCCCGGTACCAATAGCCAGAGCAATAAAGCCCAGCTGACTGACTGTCGAATAGGCAAGCATAATCTTTAGATCAGCAGAGCGCAGTGCCTGCCAGCCCGCATAAACGATCATTGCCAGCCCCAGTAAAAAGAGAAAGGTGTTTCCACTTTCCATCGGAATAATTTTTAATAAAAATATGTAGCCAAGTTTAACAACCCAGCCGGATAAAATAGCACTGACCGGTGCCGGTGCTTCCGAGTGTATCGGAGGCAGCCAGAAGTGGAATAAAAAGAGACCACTCTTCATTCCAATTCCCATTATCAGTATAAACTGCAGGGGCACAGATTCTATTACCCCAATCTGGGAATAGCCAAAGGCATTTGCTGCCAGGGCTCCAAAGAGCAGAACACTGCTGCCGCTGAACTGAATTACAAAATACTGCCGGACCAGTTTCCAGTCACTCCAGGCCAGCATAAAGGTTGTGGCCAGAGTTACCATCTCCCAGGCAAAAAGGAAGAAAAACCAGTCATTAGTCAAAATCACAACTAAGGTACTTAATAAATAAACTAAAGTTAAGGCATAATACCACAATTTATTTTCTTTTATATAATTCCAGGCTGCCAGGGCTGTCATCAGAGTTAAAATAACTCCCACTTCAGCCAGCAGAGGAAAATAACTATCAAATTGAAAACTCGTCAAAAACTGCTGCCAGACAACAGCCATAATTTAACCTCCCAGCACTAATTCTATGTATCGTTCTACATTCATTATACTATCAATTGACATTCTTAGCGGCAGATCAAAAAATCTAAAACCCAGACCAAAACCAATAATAATTGCCGTATAGGCGTAAGTAATAAAACTTACAATTTTTTCTCGGTATAAAACAGATAAAAGCGGCCTGCTGTAAATTTCTTCTTTTAAATCATCCTCTGATAATTTTATTTCTTCAAAACCCTTGGCAATATAGCGCAGATAATAAATTACAGCTGTCAGACTTCCAAAAATAACTATAAAAGCTCCAAAATAACTGCGGGCTTCTAAAAAAGCCATCAGCACATACCACTTGCTGGCAAAACCAAGCAGAGGCGGCATCCCGATCATACTTAAAAGCAGAGCAATAAAGGCTATAAAAACAGAGCGGTTTCTAATCCCCACTCCCTTAAAATCTCGATAAGCATGTGAGCGGGTATACTGCAGCAGATAACCACAGGCCACAAAAAGTCCGGCCTTCATAAACATGTGACTAATAATATGCAGAATTCCTCCATAAAAACCGGCTTCAGTATTGAGCATAATTACTGCTGTAATCATCCCAATATGACCGATACTGGAATAACCTAAAAGACGCTTAATATTATTTGACTGCAGAGCAAAAACATGCCCGAAAAATGATGAAAGTAGAGCCAGGTCAAGCAGCAGTATATTTAAGTTTAAGGCCTCCAGAGTTTGAAAACCAATTACAGTCCAGAAAATCCTGATAAAAATATAGAGATAAATTTTAGAGAGCACGCCTGATAAAACAGCAGTCACCGGAGAAGGTGCTGTATCATAACTTTTAGGCAGCCAGAAAAGAAAAGGGAAAATACCCATTTTTATCAAAATTGCTGTTAGTAAAACGGCTGAAATAAAAAGCTGAATTCCACTCTCTAAATCAGCAAAATTTTGCGAGATATCCGCCATATTTAAAGTTCCCAGGTTGAAATAAATCAGCAGTACTCCCAGGAAAAAAAGCAGTCCGGCCAGCACATTATAAATTAAATATTTGATGGCAGCAGCACTTGCCTCTTCACTCCTTTTAAAACCTATCAGAGCTCCGGAAGTGATGGTCAGCATCTCAATAAAAACATAAATATTAAACATATCGGCTGTTAGAACAACCCCCATCGAGGCAGCAGCTATTAAAAAGTAGAGCACATAATATTTACCCTCATGGTGGCCGATATAGCCGATAGAATAAATAACGATTAAAAGCAGACTGACAGCCGTAATTACAGCAAACAAAAGGCTTAAGCCATCCATAGCCAGAGTTATTCCCAGCGGCGGATACCAGCCTCCAAGGTAATACTTCAGAAAAAAGTCTCCTTCTTTAAGACTCTGAAAATTATTTATTACTATACTTATAATTAAATATGATTCCAGTAAAATTCCGAGCAGTACAAAAAAGCGCCTTAATTTTGCATTTATCAGATCAATAAAGGGGATCAAAAAGGCAGTGCCCAGAGGAACTAAAATCAAAAATAAAATTTTAATATCCATCAATCAACCTCCCAGAACAAGCTCGATATATTTCTGTGGATTTAATAACTCAAAAATTGCTGTATTAACTGGTATTCCGAAAATTCTATATCCCAGTCCAAAAAAGATAATCAGCAGTGTAAAAATATAGATTATATTTTTCATGATATTTGTTGATTTAAAAAAAGCTTTGAGAGAGGTCAGTTCTTCTTTTAAAGAAGGACTCTCCGTCTTTACTTTCTCATAGGCCTGAGAAATATAGCGTAAATAATAAATTAGAGCAATTATACTTCCCGCTCCAACTACAAAGGCTCCAAAAAAATGTCTGGCTTTTAAAAAAGCAAGCAGCACATACCATTTGCTGACAAAACCTATCAGAGGCGGCATTCCTATAGCTCCCAGACAGATAATCACAAAAGCTACAAAAACCAGCCGGTTTTTATGTCCAATTCCCTTTAAATCATCTATATGATGGGAAAGTGTAGTCTGCAGCAGATAACCACTGCTCAAAAAAAGCCCGGATTTCATCATTAGATGGGCAATAATATGCAGCAGGCCTCCGTAAAAAGCAGCTTCTGTATTTAACATCAACACAGCCAGAATCATACCGATATGACCGATACTCGAATAAGCCAGCATTTTCTTTAAATTATCAGCCTGCAGAGCAAAAACATGGCCGATTAAACTTGAAACTAAGGCCAGGTCAAGCACAAAGGCACTTAAGTGCAGCTCAACTAAAAATTCAAAGGCAATCATGGTCCAGAAAAGGCGCATAAATATGTAAAGATAAACTTTTAAAAGCACACCCGAAAGCAGGGCACTGATTGGAGCAGGACAGGCACTGTGAGCACGGGGCAGCCAGAAATGAATTGGGAAAATCCCCAGTTTAATAATTAAAGCCAGCAAAAAGAAAATTATAATTGTCAGCTGCATCGGGGTAGAAATTAATGAAAATGATTCAGCTACAGCTGCCATTTTTAGTGTTCCCAGATTAAAATAAATTAAAATTATGGAGATAAAGAAAAATACGCCCCCGGTAATTCCATAAAATAGGTACTGCATTGCTGCTCTGGTTGTCTCCTCAGTTTTATTAAAAGAGATAAGAGGTGTTGTAAAAATAGTAATTGCCTCAATAAATAGATAAAGTGTAAAAAGATCAGCAGTCAAAATACTCCCCTGAATGGAAGCTAAAACAAGAAAGAAGAGAGTAAAATAAGTACTTTCCTTATCCCGGATATAATGAGTCGAAAAAATCACAATCAAAAATATGGCCCCGGTAACTATTAGCGAAAAAAGCAGGCTCAAATTATCCATGGCAAAATTT
>JBKHFK010000158.1:0-4524 GCA_046540295.1 Halanaerobium sp. | reverse complement strand
AAGGACCCCTTTTCACCAAAGGCATTTACATAATCACTAAAACTGGTCCCACCATAAATTATTCCTTTTTGAAGGATTTCCCGCATCTTATAATAAATTTTTTCCTTTTCGGTCTCACTTAAAGTATCTGCTGTCCTGTCAGGTCTTACTCCAGCTCGAAATAATATCTCATCTGCATAAATATTACCGATTCCGGCAATAAAATGCTGGTTTAAAAGTAGAGATTTCATTAAAGCCCTTCTATTGGCAAAAAGTTTTTTAAAATCTTCCAGGCTTAAATTTTCACTTAAGGGCTCCGGACCTAAATCAGCAAGCCCCCCTGCCTGTTCGGGATGATTTTTATCAATCAGATAAACCCGCCCAAATTTTCGGATATTATTAAAGCGAATTTCCTGACCGTCATTGAGACTAAAAATAACATGAGTATGTTTATCTCTAAATTCTTTAACTTCTTTAACAAGAAGTTTACCTGTCATCCGCAGATGAATCACCATATTTTTTTTAGTATTGAGTTCAATAATAATATATTTACCCCTGCGATTAATTGCCTCAATTTTTGAGCCAAGTAAAGAAGCTTTAAAAGCCTCTATATCATCTTCTGGATAGGCAATCATATTTTTTTCTCTAATCTCAACTGCAGTTATAATTTTATCTTTAATCAGAGGACGCAAACCCTTAACTACAGTTTCAACCTCCGGCAGCTCAGGCATCAGCATGCACCTCATAATCTTTTTTATCTCTCCAGTTTTCTCCAATCTGAAGGTCAACTATTAAGGGAACATCAAGCTCAGCTGTATTCTCCATTTTCTCTTTAATTAATTTTGCTGCCTGATCTAAATCAGATTTTTTTACTTCAAAAACCAGTTCATCGTGGACCTGTAATAAAATATTCAGATCAAGATCTGCTTCTTTTAAAGCATCGTAAACATCAAGCATTGATTTTTTCATTATATCAGCAGCTGTTCCCTGAACCGGTGTATTGATTGCAGTTCTCTCAGCAAACGAACGGCGGTGATAATTACTGCTGTTAATCTCAGGTATATAGCGGCGGCGGCCATAAATTGTTTCTGCATAACCACATTCTTTAACTTTTTTAATAGTCTGATCCATATATTTTTTTACTCCGGAAAAACGATCAAAATACTTATCAATATATTCCTGAGCCTCTTCCACAGGTATATCCAGATCCTGACTTAAGCCATAAGAACTCATTCCATAAGCAATTCCAAAATTAATAACCTTAGCATGGCGGCGCAGATTGGGAGATACTTCTTCCGGTTTAACTTCAAAAACTTCTGCTGCCGTTTCGGTATGAATATCAGCACCACTGTTAAAAGCCTCTTTGAGTTTTTGATCTCCACTTAAATGTGCAAAGACTCTCAGCTCAATCTGTGAGTAATCTACAGCCAGCAGCAGCATATCATCCTCAGAAGGGATAAACGCTTTTCTAATTTCCCTTCCTTCCTCTGTTCGAATCGGTATGTTCTGCAGATTGGGATCTGTACTGCTTAAACGCCCGGTAGCTGTTACCATCTGATTAAAGGAGGTATGGATCTTTCCGGTTTCTTTGTTAATCAGCGGCGGCAGAGAATCAATATAAGTTGATTTTAGTTTTGATAACTCTCTATATTCTGAAATAAGAGGAATAATCTCATGTTTTCCTTCTAATTTTTCTAAAACACTTGCATTGGTCGAATAGCCTGTTTTAGTTCTCTTGATCACAGGAAGGCCAAGTTTTTCAAATAAAATTTCTCCCAGCTGCTTGGGAGAATTTAAATTAAACTCTTCTCCGGCCAGTTGATGAGCCTTACCGGTAATTATCTCCAGACGTTTTCCAAGTCGTTCTGATAGCGATTCCAGCCAGTCTCGATCAACTTTAACTCCATTATATTCCATTTTTGCCAGAACCTTAATTAGTGGTAATTCGATTTCCTGATAGAGTTTTAATAAATCATCTTTTTTAAGTTTTGGCATCAACTTATCTTTTAGTTCAAAGAGTTTTGAAATTTTTACAGCAAGTTTGTTTTCTGGCTCAAGCTCTTCAAAAGACAGAGTGAGCTCTCTGCTGAAAACTTCTTCAGCTTCCGGTAGTGATGAAGAGGGCTGTAGTAAATAAAAAGCAAGTAACGGTTCAAAAGAAATATTAAGTACTTCAATTTTATTTTTTAATAAAGCAAGAGAAGCTTCTTTAGCATCAAGCATTAACTTTTCTATCTGATCCGATTCCATAATTTCTTTAATATTTTTATCAATCTCTTCGTCAATTTGATAAAAATAAATCTCTGCTTCATCTTTTAAAGAAAAGATGAGTTTTACTATTTTGCCATCAATTGCTTTAGTCCCTTCTGCTAATTCCAGTGCTACAGCTATTTGCCGAGCTTTTATAACTTTTTCTTTAAAATCAATTAAATTATCTTTTTTTAATTGATCTATTTTAAGATTTTCAAAATCAAATTCTTTTTTAAAATTAAAGCGGTCTAAAAGGGACGTAAAACCAAGTTTAGTAAACTGTTCAGCTGCCTCCTGATCATCATATAAATCCAGACGGCATTTTTCAAAATCTATATCTACAGGAACATCCCTTTTTATTTTCCCCAGTCTGTAGCTTAACCTTGCCTGGTCAGCGTATTTATGCAAATTTTCTTTTCTCTTTTTTCCCGAAACTTTATCAATATTCGCCAGTATCTCTTCCATAGAACCAAATTCTTTTAAAAGTTTTAAAGCGGTTTTCTTTCCAATTCCGGGCACACCTGGAATATTATCCGAACTATCTCCCATCAAACCCTTGCGATCGATTAACTTTTTCGGAGGCAGTTCGTATTTTTCCAGCACCTTATCCAGATCAAATTTAACCAGATCAGATATTCCCTTTCGAGTATATAAAACATTTACATTTTCAGATACAAGCTGTAAAGCATCCCGATCTCCAGTAACGATGTAAACTTTATATCCATCTTCTGCAGCTTCTTTAGATAAAGTTCCCAGCAAATCGTCAGCCTCATAACCTTCCTTAGCCATCATTGGAATTTTTAGCTTTTCAATTGTCTGCTGTAATAATGAAATCTGTGGTACCAGTTCCTCTGGCATTTCTTTGCGGTTTCCTTTGTAATCCTCATATTCTTGATGCCGAAAAGTTGGTGCTTTTTTGTCAAAAGTAATAATCATCCGATCGGGATTCCATTCATCGGTAAGACTAAATAACATGCGTATAAAACCAAAAACAGCGTTGGTATATTCTCCCTCATCATTGGTCAATAGTGGTAATGCATAAAAAGCACGGTGAGTTAAACTGTGTCCATCTAATAAAAAAAGTGTTTTTTTCTCCTTGTTTTCTTTATTTGCCAAAAAAATCATCTCCCATATAAAACTTCAAATTATATTATAATAATTAGCCCTTATTTTTTATTAAGGGGAAAACAACAATAAATTTTGTTCCTTTACCATTTTCACTTTCTACATCTATATCTCCATTATAGCTATCAACAATCTGTTTGGCGATTGCAAGACCCAGTCCGGAACCTTTATTGTTTTTTCTAGTTCTTGACTTATCTGCCTGATAAAAACGATCAAAAACAAATGGCAGATCTTCATCAGAAATACCCGGACCATCATCTGCTACAGAAAAATAAAATCTCTCAGAATCAATTTTATCAATTTTAATCTCTATTTTACCCTTTTGAGATGTAAATTTAACTGCATTATCCAGAAAAATTCGCAGCAGCTGTTTAAAAAGATTCTGATCACCATAAAATTCAACTTCACTTTCTTCTATAAATTCTAATTCTATTTCTGCTTCCATCAGCTCAAATTCTTTAATTATCTCTGAAATTAAATTATTAAAATTTAAAAATTCTTCTTCTTTTTTTAGCTCACTATCATCACCCCGTGCCAGGAGCAGTAAATTTTCCATTAACTGTTTCATATTAACTGTTTCTTTTTTGATAGCTTCTATTGCCTCATCTCTAACATCTTCTTTTTCTTTACCCCAGCGGTCAAGTAAATCAATATAGCCTTTAATCACAGAAATTGGAGTTCTCAATTCATGTGAGGCATCAGAAACAAACTGTTTCTGTCTTTTAAATGATTTTTCCAGCCGATCAAGCATTGAATTAAAAGTAAGTGCTAATTTTTTAAGTTCATCATCAGGACCACTAACTTCCAATCTGCGGCCCAAATCACTGGAACTAATTTCTCTGGCAGTTTCAGTAATTTTATTGATTGGTGAAAGCATTTTTTTAGTAGTAAAATAACCTAAAAAGACCGAAATCAGGGCGCCAATTCCAGCTGCAATGGTTAAAACAATTATTAAAAAATCAAGAAAGTTTTTTTCAAATGTGATATCTCTTACCACCTGAAGATAACCGCGTGAAAAAACAAAGTTATTCATTGGTATTGTTTTTACTGCTAAAATTTTGTTTCCAGAGCGAAATTCTTCAATTTCTGCACTAATTGGAATGTCCATTTCTTCTACATACTTAGATTGAGCATTAACTTTTCCATCCTTATCAAGCACCCTGAAAAAAA
>JBKHFK010000157.1:0-4540 GCA_046540295.1 Halanaerobium sp. | reverse complement strand
GCAGAAAAAGAATGGCTGCCCAATTTTGAAATTTAAATTATAAAATAAGTTTCTTAAATTAAATAGGTCTAACTTAGCAAACCCCATCTGAGATATCAAATAATTTTTCAAATTTGATTTATCTCAATGGGGTTTTTTAAAATTATTTGCAGTTTATATATGATTAATCAAAATCAGGATAACCGGGATCAATCAGGCGGTTATTCTGATCTAAAAGCTCCATTTCTCGGGCTGCATCGACCGGGAAATCCCAGTCAAATACATCTAAATTATTTGTGAGATGGGCTTCTGAGCTGGCCTTTGGAATAGCAGCAATTTTCTTTTCAATCAACCATCTTAAAGCAAGCTGAGCCGGTGTTTTGTCATATTTTTCTCCCAGTGACTTTAAAACACTGTTTTTAAATACCTGCCCCTGGGCCAGCGGACTGTAAGCGGTTAGGACAATATCATTTTTAAAGGTAAAATCTAAAAGATCTTTTTGATAGAGAGTTGGATGAAACTCCACCTGGTTAACTGTAATTAAATCAGGATAAGCATCCAGTGCTTCTTTTAAAAGTGGAATTGTAAAGTTGCTGACACCAATATTACGGGCTTTACCGGCTTCTTTTAATTCTTTCATTGCTTTTAGAGATTCTTCAACTGGAATTTCCGGACTGGGCCAGTGGATTAAAAGCAGATCAAAATATTCTAGCTCAAGTTCTTTAAGCAGTCTGGCTGCAGTTTTTTTAAGCTGAGTGTACTCTAAATCTTCACTCTGGATTTTGGAGGTGATAAAAAGTTTTTCTCTTTCTAGTCTACTTTGATTAAGAGCCTCAGCGATTGCTTTATGATTTTTATACATATCAGCAGTGTCAATATGGCGGTAGCCGAGCTTAAGTGCTTTTTTGACTACTTCAGTGCACTGTTTTCCCCGCAGGCCCGAAGTTCCCAGTCCTAAGGCAGGAATTTTATTTCCATTTTTGAGTTCAAATTCTTTCATTTAACTCACCCTTTCCTATTTATTGTCTGATTTATGTTAATTATAGATGATTTTAAAATAAGCAGCAATTAATTATTTAACATCAAATTTTTGCTTTATTTTTTTTAATCAGCCAAATAGCTTGATTCAGGGACTTTAATACGGTAAAATAAGCAAAAGATATAATTTAAAAATTTAAGGTAGCAGTTGACTGATTATAATAAAAAATTTTAAGCAGCAGAGGAGAGGAGTTGAGTAGATGATTAATGTTTCTATAGTTGGAGCTACAGGTTATGTGGGCATTGAACTGATGCGGATTTTGCATGAGCATCCAGAAGTAGAAATTAAAGATCTGGTTTCAAAAAGCAGTGCCGGAAAGAGGCTGGTAGATCTCTACCCGCAGTTTAGGGGTTCCAAACTACATAATTATCAGTTAATACCAATAGAAGATTTTGAGGTGGAAGCCAGTGATCTGGTTTTTACAGCTCTGCCCCATGGAGTATCACAAAATATTGTGGGAGAACTCTATGGAAAAGGGACAAAGATAATTGATCTCAGTGGTGATTTTCGCTACCATGAGGTAGATATCTACGAAAAATGGTATGGAGTTGAACACCAGCATCCCAGACTGGCAAAAAAGGCAGCTTACGGGCTGGTAGAATTAAACCGTCAGCAGATTAAAGAGGCAGACTTGATTGCCAATCCCGGCTGTTATGTAACAGCTTCACTGCTGGGAATTTTACCTCTGCTTAATTTTTCAAAGGCAGATTTAAACTCTATTATTATTGATGCCAAGTCCGGGGTCAGTGGAGCCGGCCGCAGTTTAAAAGAAAATTTACTGTTTACAGAGACCCATAATTCCATGAAGGCCTACAGTCCGGCTGTCCACCGCCACAGTTCAGAAATTGAATATATAGCAAATCAATTTCTGGCTGGAGAATATGGGCTGCAGGCAGAAAATCTTGAATTTAAAAATAGAACAAAGCGGGCTCAAATTTTATTTACTCCTCACCTGATTCCGATTAAAAGAGGAATATTAGCAACTATTTATCTTGATTTAGAAGAAAAAAGTTCAGAGGCGGAAATTTTAGAACTTTTTCAGCAGAAATACAACCAGGAAGGCTTTGTGCAGGTTTTAAATCAGGGACTACCGGAAATAAAAAATGTTGCCGGTTCAAATTTTGCTCAGATTGGTTTTAAATATGATGAGCGTACCGGGAGAGTAATTATTGTCTCTGCTATTGACAATATGCTCAAAGGAGCAGCCGGTCAGGCAGTACAGAATATGAACCTTATTTTTGGATTTCCAGAAGCGGCCGGACTTAAAGCAACAGCCTTATTTCCTTAAAAATCAGTATTTAATTTAGAGCTAATTCAACTTTATAAAGATTGGCTGCAGGTGATTTTTTAAAAGGGACTAATGTTTATTTAGCAGCAAGGAGGAGAGTACAATAGAAGAACTAATAGAAAAGGCAAATGTGTTGATTGAAGCTTTACCTTATTTTAAAGACTTTTTTGGTAAGACCTTTGTCATCAAGTATGGCGGCAGTATTATGGCTGATCCGGAATTGAAGGAAAAATTGATTGAAGATATTACTCTGCTTAAATATGTAGGGATCAATCCGGTAATTGTCCACGGTGGTGGCCCGGCGATAAATAAAACTTTAAACCGCTTAAATATCAAGGCCAATTTTATCGATGGACTTAGGGTTACAGATAAGGAAACAATGGAAATTGTGGAGATGGTGCTTTCAGCTCAGATCAATAAGGAGATAGTGGCCCTGATTAATAAGATGGAGGCCAAAGCAGTTGGAGTTTCCGGTAAGGATGGTAATCTAATTAAAGCTAAAAAGAAAGAATTTACTGATCCGGCAAAGGATTTAGGCTTTGTGGGTGAGGTTGAGCAGATTAACCCTGAGTTAATAGAAAAGTTAATTGAGGACGGCTATATACCGGTAATTGCTCCGGTTGGAGTTAATGATCAGGGAGAAGGATTAAATATCAATGCTGACAGTGTGGCGGGTGAACTGGCTGCTGCCTTAAAAGCAGAAAAATTAATTTACCTGACAGATGTTAATGGGATTCGCTCTGATGCAGAAGATGCAGAAAGCAGAGTTTCCCAGCTTAAATTTAGTGAAATCAAAGAGTGGATTGCAGAAGGGAAGATTCAGGGAGGTATGCTGCCTAAAGTTGAGGGCTGTATGCAGGCTGTAGAAAGTGGTGTGATCAGGACTCACATTTTAAATGGTCTGGTTGCCCATCCACTGCTTTTAGAGATCTTTACCGATCAGGGTGTGGGGACCATGATTTTAAAAGATTAAAATTAAATTTCGGGTTTAGAATAAAATATTATTGATTAATAAAAGCTTTAATTTACTGGAGATTGATTTCGTTAGGATTATGAGAAGGGAGAATTGATAAGATGGAAATAGAAGAGATTGTTGAAATGGACCAGAAGCACTTTATGAATGTTTACAGCGGCAGATACCCACTTTATGTTGAAAAAGCTGAGGGAATAAAATTATACAGCAAGGACGGTAAAGTTTATCGTGATTTTCTGGCCGGAATCGGGGTTAATGCTTTAGGCTACAGCAACCAGCGCTTTAAGGATGCTTTAAAGGATCAGATAGATAAAATTATTCACTGTTCCAACCTCTATTACATAGAACCTCAGGCTGAGCTGGAGAAAAAACTATGCCAGAATTCCTGTTATGATCGGGTATTTTTTGCCAACAGCGGCTCAGAGGCCAATGAGGGGGCTTTAAAACTGGCCCGCAAATATTTTAAGCAAAAAGGAACCGATAAATTTGAAACTATTACAGCTGATAAGTCATTTCACGGCCGGACAATGTCGACTGTAACTGCCACCGGTCAGGATAAATATAAGAAGCCCTTCACTCCGCTGCCTGAAGGCTTTTATACAGTTCCCTTTAATGACCTGGAAGCTCTCAAAGAGGCGGTAACAGATAAAACTGCAGTGATTATGCTGGAGCCGGTTCAGGGAGAGGGAGGTATTTATCCGGCAGAGCAGGAATATTTAGAGGGAGTACGCCAGCTCTGTGATGAAAAGGATATCCTCTTGATTTTTGATGAAGTTCAGTGTGGAATGGGCAGAACTGGAGAACTTTTTGCCTATCAAAATTATGGTGTAGAGGCAGATATTATTTCTCTGGCCAAAGCCCTGGGTGGTGGAGTTCCAATTGGAGCTTTTATGGCCAAGGAAGAGGTTGCTTCAGCTTTTGAACCTGGAGACCACGGTACAACCTTTGGTGGTAATCCTCTGGCAACCAGAGCTGCCTCTGAGGTAATGGATATCATGCTGGAGCCCGATTTTTTGGAGGCTGTTAAAGAAAAAGGCAGTTATTTTAGAGCTGAAATGGATCAACTGGTGGCTGAAAATGATAATCTGGTTGAAACCAGAGGGTTGGGTTTAATGCTGGCCCTGGAGCTTGCCGATGGCTTATCGGCCAAAGAGATTACCAAGCAGCTTTTTGAGAGAGGTTTTTTAGTTAATGCAGTTAAAGAACATACTCTGCGTTTTCTACCACCACTGATTGTAGAAAAAGAAGATATGAATCTGCT